>DAOUWY010000045.1 GCA_030666885.1 Methanosarcinales archaeon | reverse complement strand
TATTAAAAATGGCTGTGATTTAACATGGAAAGAACAAAAATCATACTTGACGAAAATGAGCTTCCAAAGCAATGGTACAACATACTGCCCGACCTTTCGACTCCCCTTGAACCGCCACTGAATCCTGCCACCAACGAGCCTATCGGGCCGGATGACCTCTCACCCATATTCCCAATGAGTCTTATTGAACAGGAAATGAGCCAGGACAGGTACATAGACATTCCCGAAGAGGTTAGGGATATTTACCGCTTGTGGAGACCTTCTCCCATATACAGGGCACACCGCCTGGAAGCTGCCCTTAAGACTCCTGCCAGGATATATTATAAAAATGAAGGAGTAAGCCCGCCAGGCAGCCATAAGCCCAATACAGCTATTGCCCAGGCATATTTTAATATGAAAGAGGGTGTAGAACGTCTTTCAACCGAAACAGGAGCAGGACAGTGGGGCAGTGCCCTGTCTTTCGCTTGCTCTTTATTTGACCTGGAATGCAAGGTCTATATGGTCAAATCAAGTTTTTACCAGAAACCCTACCGTAAATCCCTTATAAACCTGTGGGGTGCTGATGTTATACCCTCACCCAGCACGGAGACACAGGCTGGCAGGTCTATCCTTGAAAAACATCCTGATACTTCAGGCAGTCTTGGGATTGCTATCAGCGAGGCTGTGGAAGATGCCGCAACCCATGACAATACCAAGTATGCACTGGGCAGCGTGTTGAACCACGTTATGCTGCACCAGACAGTGATCGGCCTTGAAGCGAAACTGCAAATGGATATGGTAGATGATTATCCGGATGTTATTATTGGCTGCGTGGGTGGAGGTAGTAACTTTTCAGGTGTTACCTACCCATTCGTTCGCGATAAGATCAAGGATAACAAGGATATTGATATTGTGGCTGTGGAACCAACGGCTTGTCCCACCCTGACAGGAGGGGATTTCAGGTATGATTTCGGGGATACGGCAGAAATGACACCCCTGCTTAAGATGTATACATTGGGACATGATTTTGTGCCGCCTCCAATACATTCAGGCGGACTGAGATACCATGGCGAGTCCCCGATCATTAGCCAGCTGTATGCGGATGGTATAATGAGGGCTGTGGCATACCACCAGACCGAAATATTTGATGCTGCTAAAACATTTGCCAGAACGGAAGGTATAGTACCTGCACCTGAAGCGGCCCATGCTATCAAGTGTGCTATTGATATGGCACTTGAGTGCAAGAAGACTGGCGAAGAGAAGAGCATCCTGTTCAACTTCAGCGGTCACGGTCATTTTGATATGGCTGCATACGATACCTATTTCAGTGGAGAAATGACTGACGAATAATATGAGACGGATGCCTGAGAAGGTATCCTTCCCATAACTTTTTAATTTTTGACTACCCTTTTAGCCTGAGGATAATTGAAATTCATTGAGAAGATTTTCGGGAAAAAGGAAGAAGTACCTGCCAAACTTACTTTTAAGTTCAATGAGCTTCCGGATTGGCTGGAAAAGGAAGGAAAGAGTACATTTGCTGAGCTAGGGGCACATACCGGGCACAAGTATTCTGAGATCAGTACCGCCCTTGAGTACCTCTCTGAAGCTAAAGAGCGCCTGGTGGGTGCGTCTTTTGGTGAAAAGGTGCATAAACGATTAGCCAAGGCTGGCGCTTCCAACCGGGATAATCTTGTAAAGAACCTGGATATTATTATTGAGAAGACTGTAATCCCTGAGGATGCGGACCCGTCTGAAGCATACCAATTCCACCTGGATGCTAAATCTGTGTTGAAGACTTGCCTTGAGAACGCTGTCAGGAGCCAGCAGTATGTCAAGGCACTTTTTCCTGAGGAATATAAGGATATCTTCGGCGGGCTGAAGCACCTGGATGTCCTGCTGGATGAACTTGTTGCCCCGATCAACGCGGTGAAGGATGAACTGGAGGCATATAATAAGCTGCCAGAGAATATCGAACTTATCAGGCAGATGTCTCAGCAGATACCGTTAAAACAGAAGAATATCAATGAGCTCACTGGCAAATACGAGACATTGAAGGTTGAACTGGGATATGAAGAGGCGAGGCTGGAAGAGGTTGAGGCAGGTGATGAGTTTACCAGGGCACGGGAGATGGAAGACCAGGCCCGAACCCTTAAGGGGCAGATATCTGAGGTTGATTCAAATCTAGCGGGTTTGTTTGCTCCGCTGTCCAAGGCTCTTTCCAGGATGGAAAAACAGGATGGTAGCGCCCGGCATATTATGTCTGCCAATAGCAGGAAGGTCCTGAAGATACTGAAAGATGAGCCGGTGTCTGCGCTTGATGTTGATCTTAGTGGTTTTCTGGTTGAGATGAAGGGCAGGGTTGAGGATGGGAGCCTGGGTCTTAAGCAGCAGAAGATGAACAAGACGCTTGAGCAGATCGAAAGGTTGGTGGGGACTGATGTCCTGTCAAGGCTTAAAAGTCAAAGGGAGGGATATTCTTCTGAACTTGCCGGGGTGCAGGGGGAGTTGGAGGGACTTACTGTTTACAGGGAGAAAACACAGGTTGAAGATAGGATTTCTGAGTGCCGGAATGTGGTGGATTCTACCGGGCAGAAGCTGGACGCTGAGAAGAAGGAGCTTGCAAGGCTGAAGAAGGAAGTTGAGGAGTTGAAGTCAGGGCTGGATTCTGATCTGAGTGAGATTTTCGAGAAGGATATTGAAGTACGATTTTAATTTTAATATTAAAATTAATATCAATTGAAGAAAATCTAACAATATTAATTATTATATAGTTTATGATGACCATGCCCCCACAAAACAATCTTCTACGCATCAACCTGACCACAGGCACAACCACCACAGCCCCCATTCCCCAGTCCATCCTCCGCAAGTTCATAGGCGGTAAGGGCCTGGCAGCCCACTACCTCTACAACGAGAACCCGCCCGGCTGCGACCCCCTGTCCCCTGACAACCTGCTTGCCATTACAAACGGCGCCCTGACCGGCGCACCTGCCACCAACTGCGTCAACTTCTCAGTCTGTGCCAAAAGCCCGCTAACAGGCACATGGAACGACAGCCACTGCAATGGCTGGTGGGGCACTGAACTGCGCCGTGCCGGGTATATGGGTATCATCATCAACGGACAGGCCAAATCCCCGGTATACATCAATATTGTAGATGACAAAGTGGAGATACTGGATGCTGCCGACCTGTGGGGTGTGGACACCTTTTCAACCCAGGCAGTATTGAAAAAACGCCATTCCACCAACCGTGAGGCCAGGGTGCTGACCATCGGGACCGCAGGTGAGAGGATGGCCAAACTGGCAGGTATATTTGCAGAGAACCGTACTGCGGCCCGTGGTGGACTGGGTGCGGTCATGGGCAGCAAGCACTTAAAGGCCGTAGTGGTCTCGGGGAACGGGAAATTTGAACCCGCAGACCCTGAAGCATTCAGGGCCATCAGGAAAATAATCAACCATAAGGTCAGGATAAGTACAGGTGTGGAAAACCTCAGGAAGATGGGTACTTCAGAACTTGTGGAGATAGTAAATGAAACCGGTGGTTGGAGTAATCGCAATTATACATCAGGGCGGGACGACAAACTATCAGGGCACCTGGACGGTTTTGCCTTGAAAGAAAAATTGTGGGACAGTGGCAGCAGACGCCGGCCCTGCCCAGGCTGTGCCATACAGTGCAGCCACCTGGCAGTGGTGCAGGAGGGGCAGTACCGCGGGTTGACACACGACGGTCCCGAGTTCGAGTCCATCACCCAGCTGGGTTCCAACTGCGGTATCGATGACCCGGCAGCGGTGACGACGTCCGAACACCTGTGCGACGCATACGGACTGGATAGCATTAGCACTGGCAGCACTATCGCCTTTTTAATGGAATGCTATGAACGTGGGCTGATCGGTAAGGAAGAAACCAACGGGCTGGAACTTACCTTTGGCAGTGTCGATGCGCTGATAGAAATCATCCACATGATGGGGTCAGGTAAGGGGGCACTGGCATTTGTTGCAAACGGCACCAGGGATGCCTCTGAAAGAATAGGGCAGGAGACAGATGATTTCGCAATGAATGTCAAGGGCCTGGAGATACCTGCATACCTTCCCCAGACTGCCAAGGGCCAGGCACTGGCCTATGCCGTATCAGACAGGGGTGCCTGCCACCTGCGTCCATGGACCTACGGAAAGGAAGTGCTTGGCAGGGGTGGACAACTGGACCCGATGGCCACGGCTGGAAAAGGTAAGATGGTCTGGGATGGACAGGAGCGCAACGCCATCTATGATTCTATAGGAATCTGCAAGTTCTTTACGTACGCTGCCGGATTGGATGAGCTATTAGAACTATATGCTGCCTCTACCGGATTTGATATGGACCGTGACGAATTCGATACGGTTGGCAGGAGAGTGGCAGTACTTACCCGTGCTTTTAACAACAGGGAAGGATTTGGCAGGGATCATGACACCTTGCCTGACAGGGTAAAAAAAAGCGGTAGCAATCCAGTAACAGACCTGGAACTGGATGCTATGCTGGATGAATTCTATGATGCGTCAGGTTTTACCAGTGATGGAATTGTGCCCGAAAAGCTACTGATAGAACTTGGGATCAAGTAAACTGATTGAGTGAACCGATTGAGTGAACCGGGTCACACCATCATGGATTTCAACTCTTCCACCAGTTTCTGCTGGATAGTAGAGTTGCGGTCGCCGCCACACACACATCCCCTTATCCCGATAATATCAGGACCGATCTGGTTTATTGCTTCTATATCCTCAAACTTGATGTTACCTGCAATGGCAGTAACAAGCCCCAGGTCATGGGCGGATTCCACGAATTGCGATAATTCCTCATTGGTCATGAACTCAAATGTTGAACGGCCGTCCTTGATGCCTGTATCCATCATTGCCACATCTGCGCCGTAATCTGCACAAACAGCAGGCAGTTCACGTAACGGGATGGAGTTTATACGTTTATAGTCAGCATATCCCGAAATAACGACCTTCTTACCAGGGTCATAATCCTTTACAGATTTCACCACATGCTCAACCATATCAATGGCCTGCTCAGTGGTCTGGATATCATACAATCCTACTTTCACATAGTCAGCACCGGCTACGGCAGCACCTAAGGATGCAAGGGATGCAGTTCCGGGTTTGTAGTTCATATCCCCGATAGTTGCACTGACCGGGGTCTCAGGGCCCATTGCTTCTTTGACTGAACGAATGACCCACGGGAAATTTGCACCAAGACTTCCTTCTTTCGGGTTCTTGACATCTATGATGTCTGCTCCACCGTTGTAAGCAGCCTTAGCTTCCTCAAGATTGATAGGACTTACCAGTAATTTCATATCTTTATACCTCTGATTTGTGAAACAGAAACTACCCTATCGTAATATATATGTTGCTATATTTTTCAATCAGGATTCTGCTAATATGGTCTATTTTCCTTCATTCAATTCATAAGACTTTAATATGAATAATATGAATAGCCATATTGACTGATAAGAAAAGTGATAAGAATAAACGATTTTTAAGTTTTTACCACGATTCCATGTTAATAATACCATGTTTAGAATAATATTTGTCCTGGATATTTTAAACGGAAAGGTAGTGCATGCCGTAAAAGGGGAACGGGAAAACTACGGTCCAATACATAATTTCAGTAAGGTCTGTGAATCTTCAGACCCCCTCCATATCGTGGATGATCTTTCACCCGGGGAGCTCTATATTGCAGACCTGGACAGGCTGGAGGGCAGTGGAAATAATGACGAGGTCATCAAACAATTGGGTTGGAAGACCAGTTTAATGCTTGACTGTGGGGCATCCAATATGGATGATGTGCACCTGGGGCAGGAGCTGGCAGGTTCTATCATCCTTGGAACTGAAACTGCAACTCTTGAGTTGGTGGAAAGTGCATCAACCTTCTACCCGCGGTCCATAAACATGAGCATTGATATCAAGGACGGCAACATCCTCACCAGTGAACCGGCTTTTAATGTCCCTCCCATCGACCTGATACAGATGCTGAATGGATATGATATTAATGACCTGGTCATACTTGAACTGAGCAAGGTAGGGACATCAAGCGGTATTAATACGGGGTTTTTGGAGCAGGTTGTGGATCATTCGGACCATAACATTCTACTGGGCGGTGGTATAAAGGACACGGATGACATCAGCCACTTGGAGGATATTGGCCTGGCAGGTGTGCTGGTGGCCACTGCGGTGCATAACGGTGCGCTGCCCCTGGATATGATCCGGTAGGTCAGGCTTTTAAGCGTAGAATAAGCTCCTCAGGGTCCAGTAGTTCCTGCTTGCCCGATTCCATGTCTTTCAGTGCCACTTTACCCTGTGCCACTTCGTCCCCGCCGACTATCACGGCCCACCTGGCCCTGACGGTATTGGCAAATTTTAACTGGGCGCTAAAACTCCTGCCCATAATGTCAACGTCTACAATTATATGTTCACGCAGGGAGTCGGCGATCTGTATACCTTCTTTCCGGGTCTCGTTAAAGCAGACCACAACGGCCCGATCTTCAACGGGAGGCTCCGATGTGCACACTTCCATTACCCTGTCAAACCCGAGGGCAAAGCCTGTCGATTCCACTTCTTTCCCGCCGAACAGGTGGGCAAGCCTGTACGACCCGCCGCCGCAGACCTGGTTCTGCGCTCCCAGCCCGCTGCTGTATATCTCGAAGACCATGCCTGTGTAATAGTCCAGGCCCCTGGCAATGCCAAAGTTAACAGTGTATTCAAGGCTGTGGGTGTCCAGAAGCTCCAGGAGTGTCCTGAAGTTTGCCAGCTCATCTATGTCTCCCAGAAGTGCTTTTGCTTCATCTACCGCATTGCTGCCGGTGAGTCCTATGAGTTCGAAGAGTTTTTGCCTCATTTCGATATCCGCATCGATTTTTTCAAGGTAGTCCTCCAGGCCCTTGTCGTCCTTCTTGTCCACGAGGCGCATTATCTGGCCCTGGGTGTCGGTGTCCAGCCCCTTGAACAGGGTCCTGATAATACCCAGGTGTCCGACATGTAGTTCGCCGTTAACGCCTGCCTCAACGAGCATCCGGCAGGCCAGGGCTATGACCTCTGCATCGGCTTCGGGCCCGGGGCTGCCTATGACTTCGGCACCGAACTGCCAGAATTCCCTGAAACGTCCTTTCTGGGGCCGCTCGTACCTGAAGCAGTTGTCGAAGTAGTAGAGTTTTATCGGACGGGGTGCGCGCTGGAGTTCACTTACGTATAGCCGGAGTACGGGGGCTGTTAGTTCAGGGCGCAGGGCTATTTCTCGCTCACCCTTGTCCTTGAAGTTATATATTTCACCCAGGATACCTTCGCCGGATTTAACTGTGAATAGTTCGATGTGCTCAAAGGTGGGGGTTTTTATTTCGTTGTAGCCCCATCTTTTTGCGGTTTGGCGGAATCTGTTTTCGATGTATCTGCGTTTGCGGGTATCTTCGGGTAAGAAGTCCCTGGTACCTCTGGGTCTGTTGATCTTCATGTGTGGGTCTCCATTGTATGGGGGGTGATTAGTATGTTATGTGAAATAGGTCTATTGTTATATTTCAAGCTGTTTTTTGCAGTTGGTTGGATATATTGGAGATAGGAATGATTTTAGTAATTTTTTAATTTGTTCGGAAACGTTGGAATTATATATAGTTTGCGAAATATATAAATAATAAAAAACATCTCTGAGATCGATACCATCAACCATAAATAATTAATCACTAATCACAAACCATAATACTTAATAATTATATAAAATCAAGATATCAATAAAATCCAGGTTTTGATAATATGAAAGAAGATTGTACTTTGTATTCCAACCAGAAATGTGCTGCGAATGACTTGCACCAATGTGATTTTGAGGGTGATGATTTCAAGGACTGTTTGAGATACAAAGTAAAGAACCTCAGCACTGAGTTTACACAACTGCGTTAATTACTCTGTAGTTATCAACGAAAAGGATAAGTATTATCGTGCATATCCTGAATGCCGTCAGATAGCTGAGATTTGCTTATTCATTCCATTATCCCGCCTTAACTCAGCCTGGTTAGAGTGCGCGGCTGTAGTTCGATCATGCACTATAAAATGTGCACACGCGCAGTAACCGCGATGTCCCCGGTTCGAATCTGGGAGGCGGGACTTTATCTTTCATCCGCAGACCATATCGATATATTTATATTGAAATACATTAATTGATTTTTCTTGTGGTATATAATCTATAAGATTATGTACTCAAGTAAATCCGACCAAAGGAAGGATTTTCTTGGAAATGTATTGCAGGTATACGGAATTATACTTTATTGATTTAAACTAATAATTAGCATGAATTTAAGGTGGATTAGTGTATGAGAAAAGAAATCGTTACAGTGTTGGCTATTTTAGCACTTATAATTTTGATATATAGTATTGCGAAACCGAGCCATTTGCATCAGGATATTGAGATGGAGTACTGCGGTGGATGCCATACTGAGGAATCCATCTTACGAGCGCATGAATCTGTAGACCCTATGGAAACGGGATGCGCTAATGTGGAATGCCATCCTGAAGCCATGGCCGCGTTCAGTGTTCATAAAGAAATGATACCAAGTGAATGCGATAGGTGTCACGAGTTCGGTGGAGAACCTATGTATTCCGATTGCAGTCTATGTCATGAGAGTTATCATCAACTGGAAGGCAGAATAGATATTGAGGGCACACCTTGTGAAGACTGTCACGAAAGCCATTCTATCCTGACTGACGGTGGCTGTGCCAAATGCCATAGTGACGCATACAATGATCTGAAAACCAATGGTGGTAGCCATTCGGATCTTTCCGGTAGTTGCTATGACTGTCATGAAGAACATAAGGCCCTCCCGGATTGTCTTGACTGTCATGAAGGGATTGACCACAGTGGAAATATCGCAAACAAAGACTGCACACAATGTCACAATGGGCATATGCCTAAAGGAGTTAATTTCGGTTCTGACACGGCAAATGAACTGTGTACTGAATGCCATCCTGATGTGGCACAGGAATTCCAGGATTATCCATCCAGACATTCAGACATTAATTGTGTAGAATGCCATCAGGAACACCTTCAAGTAAGTCCATGTGCAAATTGCCATGAAGGGATCCATGCGCAGTTAACAGGATTAGATGTGAGTGAATGTATGGGATGCCATGGTGAAGGCCATTCACCTTCAAAGTATTAATCCACGATAGACCGGGTATCATATAATTAATTGTGATATCTGGTTCATTTCTTTTTTTTGCCCCTGATAGCTCAGGGTAGAGAGTGGCAAACACCACAAAATTATAATACCACTGTGACAGAAAGGAATATTATAATGACAGTTGCAGAAATAAGCATATATGCAAAAATAACCAATCACGTTCAAATGGTAGGATACAGGGAGGTTGTTGAAGCTCAAGGAAAGGCCAGAGGACTGACAGGGTTCGTTTTTAATGATGTTGATGGATCAGTTAAAGTTATGGCCTGTGGTCCAGAACATGTTTTAACCGAATTTATCCAGGATTTGAAGTCTGACCGCTCAGATACTGTTATAGATACCATAGAGATTATTGAAGATATAGCCCTACCGTCACCATTTGGTAGGATTGCAGTGGATGATGTTAAAGAATACATGGCACGGTTTGACAAGGGTATAGGAATATTAGAAGAGATTAATATCAGACTTGGTAATCACACCGGTATTTTAAACGAACATACAACAGTGCTTAAAGGAATGAATGAAAAACTGGATGATCAAACAGGTATTTTAAATGAACATACAACAGTGCTTAAAGGAATGAATGAAAAACTGGATGATCAAACAGGTATTTTAAATGAACATACAACAGTG
>DAOUWY010000337.1 GCA_030666885.1 Methanosarcinales archaeon | reverse complement strand
CATGTTCACAATAAAAAATCATCTGGAAAAACGCAATGGTCACCTCATAATCGGCGGGGTGGATACCATTGATCTGGTTGAAGAATTCGAGACACCGCTGTACGTAACGAACGAACAGCGCGTCAGGGATAATTACCGCAGGTACCAACAGGCATTTCCCGAAGCAGACCTCTATTATGCAGCCAAGGCCAATAATAATCTTACGATCATGCGTATCTTGGCGCAGGAGGGCGCAGGTGCTGATGTATTCAGTGACGGTGAACTGTATCTTGCCCTCCTTGCAGGAATACCAGGGGAGAAGATACTATTTAACGGGAACTCCAAGACAGACAGGGAACTGCAAATGGCTGTGGAGACAGGGGTAAGGGTATCAGTAGACTCACCGGATGAGTTGCATACACTTAGCCGGATAGCCTCTTCACAGAAAAAGACCATGGATATAGCCTTAAGGGTCAATCCTGATGTATCGCCTGTGACCCATCCCAAGATAAGTACAGGACTAAAGACCTCCAAGTTTGGCATACCACACAAGGAAGTTGTGGAAGCCTACAAAGAAGCAGTAGAACTCGAAGGTATAAACCCCATTGGTATGCACTGCCATATCGGCAGCCAGATACTTGATACATCTCCGTTCAGCGAAACCATCAACCGTATGATGGACCTGGTTGAACAGGTGACACGGCTTGGTGTGGAACTGGAATTCCTGGATATCGGTTCCGGCCTGGGTATCCCTTACAAAAAAGGTGAGGTCGCACCGACACCACAGGACCTGTCAGACATTGTACTTCCCATATTCCGGAAGCGGTCCCAGGCTATTGGAGTGGACATAAAGCTTGTGATCGAGCCGGGCAGGTATTTGCTGGGAGATACTACCATCCTGCTTACATCAGTAAATACCATAAAAAAGGCGGCAAAGAAGTTCGTGGGCGTAGATGCCGGGTTCAACCTGTTGATAAGACCGGCAATGTACGATAGCTATCACCATGTAGTATTGGCCAATAAGGTGGCTGCTCCGGTTTCCAGTATATATACGGTGGTCGGGCCGATATGTGAAACAGGTGACATACTTGCACATGACAGGGAACTGCCCGCAGTGGAGAAAGATGATATTGTTGCCATACTTGATGCAGGAGCCTATGGTTTTTGTATGAGCAGCCAGTATAACGGGCGGCCCAGGTGTGCGGAAGTACTGGTCAATGAAGGTAAGGTGGATGTTATCAGGAAGGCTGAGAACTTTGATGACCTTATGGCAAAACAACTTATCCCGGCACGGTTCTTATAAGCTTTTGGTTTACAGGTTTTTATTGTATTTACCAGGGTTCACTGTAAAATACGACAGGTTTAAGTGGATTTAAAATGAAAATATATACACAAATTTTTGGCATATATCTAATGAAATTACCAGTTCCGGAGCGATGGTTTTGACAGTTAAAGTAAACAGGTTCAAATGTGGGTATTGTGGTGCATGTGTGGGTGTGTGTCCCCCCGGTGCTCTTGAACTGATCGAGACATGGATAGAAGTGGATAAGACATGCACTGATTGTGGAATATGTGCTGGAATATGTCCGGTCGGGGCCCTGGAGGTCCAGAAATGAAGGACCGCTATGATGTGATAGTAGTAGGTGCAGGACCCGGGGGTTCAATGACGGCAAAAACTGCAGCTAATGCGGGGCTGGATGTCCTGCTTATCGAGAAACGGCAGCAAATAGGTGACCCGGTGCGGTGTGCCGAGGGTGTGAACAAAGTTTATCTTAAGGAATATATCCAGCCGGACCCTGCATGGATATCTGCCGAGGTTAAGGGTTCAAAGATATACGCACCGGACGGTGCCATGGTTGAGATGAGTGAAAAACTCGCTGGCGCTGAAGTTGGATATGTACTGGAGCGGAAGTTGTTCGACCGTGCGCTGGCCAGGGATGCTGCACTGGCCGGAGCTGAGGTGATGGTCAAGACAAGGGCAACCGGATTGTTGATGGAAGATGGTTTTGTTAAAGGCATAAAAGCAGAACATATGGGTGAAAAATATAACATCAGGGCGGATATTGTAGTGGGTGCCGATGGAGTTGAGTCAAAGGTAGGACGCTGGGCCGGAATTGACACTACCCTGAAGCCAAAGGATATTAGCTCCTGTGCCCAGTATGT
>DAOUWY010000297.1 GCA_030666885.1 Methanosarcinales archaeon | reverse complement strand
GTTAAAATCAGACCTTAGAGGGATTGAAACGAGCCTATTTTTGGTACAGGAACATCTCGTCCAAGTTCTTTGGCTGTATCTATCCACTCCTCAATGACAATAAGAGCATTCCGGATTGCTTCGTTATATGTCCTGCCGTCTGCCATACAACCCGGAAGTTCTGGTACTTCTACGATATAAGCATCATCATCTTCACTCCAGTAGATGATAAGTTCGTATTTTATATCCTCCGGCATATTTAATTCATCTCCATATGGAATTTATATTTGAAAAACAAATCCCTCACCTGTTTGATTTGATATCGTTTTAATTTTCCATCATTCAGTGGCTGTAAGTTTATTATTTCATATCTTAATACCTCTTAAACTTTCCATTGTCTTTTTCACCTTTCCATTTGAACCAACCATCCAGATCGAAATTATAACCAACAATACCAATACCCTATAAAGTGCAGTAAGACCATCACTACCTTCCGAGGTTTACCCATGACAATGCTCTCAAAACAAGAACTTACAGCAGCACTTAACACAAAACCACCCCTGGTGGAACAAATGATAGACCCAGCCGTCCAGACCCAGCCCAACGGCATAGAAATGACCCTGCAAAGCGTCCACAGCCTGCAAGGCCCCGGGTCAGTAGCCTTCGACAACAGTGAGCGACAGTTGCCGGACACAGAGCCGCTGGAATTCGACGGAGACGGTTGGCTGCACCTCGGACCTGGCATATACAAGATCATCTACAACGAGATCGTGAACATTCCCGATGGCCTTGCTGCCATTGCCAGGGTCCGTTCAAGCCTGCTGCGCTGCGGTGTAGCACTGGAAACAGCAGTATGGGATGCCGGGTACAGCGGGCGAAGCGAGAGCCTGCTGGTAGTGCACAACCCTGCGGGTTTCAGGCTCAAGAGAGATGCCAGGGTCGTACAGCTAATCTTTTTCAGGCTCAGCAGTGATGTTAGCGAAGGCTACAGCGGTATATACCAGAATGAAAACAAATAAGGATATATATCCATCACCAGATGTCTTAATGATGGATTGTGCCACCTCTTCTGTATACCTTTCTCCAAATAATTTTCACCAAAATGGTGCTTTCTTGTAGATCACAATGATTATGATTGTACGATCAAATTAGAAACGCCAGATTACATTCTAATTTGATGGTTTCTCTATAAACTCAGATGAAGACGAAAGTTATTTAATATAGCAATTGTAATGATTAATTAATATTGATTATTGTGTCCAATCAATTTTGAATGAGGAAGTAATATGACTGAATTAAAGTCAATAATTACAGTTTTCTTAATTGCTTTAGTATTTACGGGAATTAATACGGTTATTACCTGTTCTGCTGAGGAAGAGAAAATATATGAAATAGATAATTCTTCAAACTACGAACAATCTACTTATAATGTATTAATTAATTTCCAGGTTGATGCAGAATATACAGGAGAACATCTGCTAAAGGTTTTAGAGGAATTAGAAGGAAGAGGATACACTACAACTGTCTATATAACTGGTAATTTTGCAAATAATAATGGATCTATAATTCAAAAGATTTATGAAAATGGTCATGAAATAGCATTTCACGGCTGGGTAACTGCAGAAAAACTTGAAACAATGGACTATAATACACAAAAAGAAAAATTAATTAGTGCAAAAAACTTAGTAGAAGAAAATTCTCAGATAATAGTAAGTTTCAGACCACAATATTTCAGTCAGAACGAAGATACTTATACCATATTAGATTCTCTAAATGTTTCCTATAACAGCGGTTTCATTTCTGGTTTGAAATATATTCCAGGATATAAAAATGAATCAAAGCCTTATATTGTACCTAATCATAGTTTTTATGCAGTTCCAGTAAGTATGTATGAAACATCAAATGAAACAATTTACTTATGTGATATATCAGCTTCAAACAAATATAAAATAAATGGAACTGAATGGTATTCTGTTTTAAAAAATAAATTTGATGAATGTGAAGAAAAGAAGGAACCGATGGTTGTGGTGTTGCATCCATGGATAACTGGAAATGAAACTACTGGATATTGGCAGGCTTTCAGTCAGTTTTTAAATTACACCGAAAATAAGAATATTAGTGTTGTTTCAACAAAGGAACTTGTTGACTATTATAGTGAAATACAAACACCAATCATACAAACTGAAGCACCCGTAACTCCTGCATTTGAAGCAATTTCTGCAATGTCATGTATTTATTTTATTGTTTATATCATGGGAAAAAGAAAACAAAATAAATAATGTATTGAAATCTTCATGCTGTTAATCATAGCCTAATTACATTGGTTTAGGGGATTTGTTGGATTCTAGGAACTTCAAGAATATAAATTAACAGAACCACTGTATTAACTGTATTATGTGTCTTTCAACTACTATTGCTTCAATCTTTCAACAATCCTGCGCTTCTTATCAATAGCTGCCAGGGCAGCATTATCGATCCTGTCACACATTTGTTTAAAGTCCATAGGCTCATCCTCGCCTACCAGTTTTTTTATCGGCGTGTATGCAGATTCCCTGAACCTGGGAGAGAAGTCCACAATTTCACCATTGATCTCAATTTTGGCACCTGACCCCTCCACGACCTTTCCTATCACATCTGAGGCAATATCCTTTGACCTGAGTACCCCGATAATGTCATCTGCAGCACCAGGCGGTGCAATGATTAGAAGTGCATCCAGGGATACGCCCAGGTAATCTATCTCCAGTTCT
>DAOUWY010000105.1 GCA_030666885.1 Methanosarcinales archaeon | reverse complement strand
TGTTATTGATGCAATTGGAGCTGTTTTCAATGGAAAGCCATTTGTTCCATTTCTGGATAGTGAATAAAGTGGATATTTTAGTTTCGGAACTGCAAAAACTAAATGAATTGGGCAAAATTAGAGACGGGCTGAATAGTTACATATATTCTACATAAAATGGTATCCGCTTCAAATCCAAGGGTAATAGACTCTATATTGAAATTGAAATACTGCTTATGCACTTGATTTTAACAATTAGGATATGCATTTTACCCTGCTTTTTGAAGTAGATACCTAATTATTGTTATTTTTGGAGTTTTAGCAATAATGTGCATCATCAAAAAATAACCAATATGCTCTGGAATGCCAGAGCCTCATTTGAATCTCGGTAAATTTATCACTGGATAGTGAAATCGGTATCGAGGGAGTTAATGTTTTGGTGGGTACTATGTGAATTAGGGTTTCTGCTATCGATTTTTTGTACATGTTTGTAAGTCAAGAATAAATCCAGGTCTGGATAAGCACCAAAAGTGGAGTTAGGTTGGGAACAAAATATTATTTACTTTCAACCCATTAACATGGTACAGATGATACACAAGCACCTCAGCGACCTTACAATCCAGGAATCACAGCGCCTGCTTGACAGGGCAGGCGGAATACAGGATGTCACTGACACCGTATCTGCCATACTTGGTGATGTGAAGAAACAGGGCGATACCGCACTAAGGCAGTACACCAGACAATTCGATGGTGTTGACATTGATGAGATCGAAGTAGATAATAACACAATAAAGGCTGCCCTGGATACAGTCCCACCCAATCTCATTAAGCACCTGGAGGTTGCAGCCGACAACATCAGGACGTTCCACAGAGCACAGCTTGGCGAATCACAGTGGTTCATGGAATCCTCACCAGGTATTATGCTGGGGCAGAAGACCACACCCCTGGCCGTGGTAGGTGCCTATGTACCGGGCGGCAGGGCAGCATATCCATCCACTGCACTAATGACTGTAATACCGGCAAAGGTCGCAGGTGTGAAGCAGGTAGTCGTGTGTACTCCACCCGGACCTGGCGGGGTAAACCCGCTGACACTGGCTGCGTCCCACATTGCAGGGGCAGACCATATCTACCGGGTAGGCGGAGTACAGGCCGTAGGTGCAATGGCCTATGGTACGGACTTAGTTCCGGCAGTTGACAAGATCGTGGGGCCAGGGAATGTGTATGTGACGGCAGCCAAGATGATGGTCAGGGACCATTGTGAGATAGATTTCCCTGCCGGGCCCAGTGAAGTGCTTATCATAGCCGATGACACGGCAGAGCCTGGATTCATTGCTGCTGATATGCTGGCCCAGGCCGAACATGACCCCAATGCCATATCCGTACTGGTGACCACATCTGCGGATATGGCAGTGAAAGTAGAGGCCAGCCTGCTGGAAATTGCAAAAACCGCAATCAGAATGGAGATAATTGAGCAATCACTTGAGAATGCTGCCATACTTGTTGCAGATTCGATATACGATTGTATTGATTTTTCAAACCGGTTTGCACCTGAACACTTGGAGGTCATGACCGCTGATGATGATTGGGTGCTTAAAGAAATTACCAATGCAGGCTCCATATTCCTTGGTCAGTATACCCCGGTGTCTGTAGGTGACTATGCATCAGGTACCAATCATGTGCTGCCCACTGCCGGGTATGGCAGGATATATTCCGGGCTCAATGTGGACCACTTTATCAAGAAGTCTACTATCCAGAAGCTGAGCAGGGAAGGACTGGCCGGACTTGAAGGTACTATTACATCACTAGCTGAGGCCGAGGGTTTACATGCTCATGCAGAGGCTGTAAGAAAAAGGTTATATTGATGTATCAAAACAGAACTTGATGTATTCAATGAATATTTTAATAGCAGTTTGTGGGTCTTTGCCAGTTCCGATATTTTTGTAGAGATTTTTTAATTTGTTCTGAAAATGCCAGGACCAATTATATATAGTTTGCGAAATCTATAAATCGTAATGCATAGTAATCAGGAAATAATAAAAAGTCTCACAGATAAGGGGGCGGGGTGTGGTTGTCAGAACAGGTTTGTTCAGGCTTCATTACATCTGCTACAGTGCCAGTAACTCAACAATATTACCGATGAAAGTATGGTGTAAACTTTATATCTTGCGCAGTACAAAGATGTACATATGAAAACAATAATCCGGATTCATAAAGAAGGAAAATATTTCGTAGCCGCAGACCTTGTAACAAATGTAGCTGACCAGGGACTGACTGAAGAGGAAGCGCTTGCAAACTTAAAAAAAGGACTTGAAGAACATTACCAAGTCCTCATGGACCTCGCCCCGAAGGATCAAAAGATATCATTCTTAGATATTGAGGTAGAAAAATATACCCAAACTACCAGTCCTCTCGGCGAAGGATGTTATTAAAGTTCTTACCAAGTCTGGTTTTCTGGTCCACCGTCAAACAGGAAGTCACATTCATTTATGGAATGAAGACCAACGACTGCTCGTGAAAGTTCCGAACCATAAAGAATTGGCTAAAGGAACGCTGATATCAATTATGAAACAGGCAAATATGGAAAGAGAATTATTTCTGTCAAAGTTGATATGAGATTCATTTTTATGGACGAGATTTAAAACATAAAAGTCGGGAAGTTGAATATAAGCCATATATCTAATTATAAAGTAGGTTGACTATACAAACTGCTCCATCACCACTCCTGCCAGCACAGCACTCTTTTCAGGCGAGGTCATCATAGTATCGACAACTACCATATCAACATCTACATCCATATCCCCCGCATCCCGCTGCCCCTGCCCATCCCGCTCATCCAACACAAACACATCAAGCAGATCTTCATAGCACTGCATCACACCCTTAGACGACACCTCACACCCGCAGGCGCTCATCAACTTGCCAGCAGGTCCGCTCACAGGCTCACACCCGATGATAGGACTGACCGCAACCACATGTTTGCTCCCCATTAGTTCCCGCATACCCTTCACTGCAAGTATTGGCCCTATACTTGTAATGGGATTGCTGGGGCCGATAATAATATTATCCTCCCGCTCCACCACCTGCCGGATAGCATCTGTAATAGTAGTATTCCCTGCTCCCTGGTATTCCACACCCAGCACTCCAGGTTTGCCCCGCTGCCCCACCCAAAAATCCTGGTAATGTACTTTACCGCCATCAGTAGTAATCATGGACGATACCGGTTCATCGCACATGGGCAATATATTTGCCCCTACCCCCAGCATACGTGCGGTCCGGTTCACAGCCTCTGTCAGGGAAGCACCCTGCCTGATAAACTCCGAGCGCATAATATGAGTGCCCCTGTCCCTGTCCCCCAGCCTCAACACCTCATCATGTCCGGCCGAGGCAAGAGCTTCATGGGTGTTGTACGTATCTCCCTCAATACCCCACCATTTATCTGTATCCAGCAGACCGGCAAAAAGGTAGGTAACAGTATCAATATCAGGGCACACCAGGTTACCCGAGACCCACAGATCCTCTGCTGTGTTAACCACAACAGTAATATCTTCATCAGGTACAAGCTGCCGAAGACCTCCCAGGAGTTTTGGTGTTCCTGTACCACCGGATAATACAAGCATCATTGCTCATAGTACATGACAGAACATTAAACTTATTGAAATGTTCACTGCAAAACAATAAATAATATTTATCTTCCCACATACCAATTCATGTGATGAATCTGTATGATTAAAAAAAAATCGGGCTGGAGCATATACAACTATATTCTCCTCTTTTTGATGATGGTTTTGCTATACAGCTATATTACATTGTTCATCAAATTAAATTATGAGGGAGAATCGCTCAGCATTATTGAGTGTATATATTTTGTGACATGCACCATGACTACGGTTGGCTATGGGGATGTGGTCATGACTTCACCGGTTGGATTGATATTCAGTATGGTTGTGTCACTATCCGGCGTCGTACTGTTTTTTGCATTGCTCTTCCCATTCGTGGTAATGCCGTGGATTGATAAACAGATGAGGGGAGGACTGCCCAGCCAGGCTCCAAAAAAACTTGAAAACCACATAATTATATGCGGCTACAACACAATGGTCGAATCACTGGTGAACGAACTGGAAGACCACAACAAGTCATTCGTTGTAGTTGACGACGATGAGGGGCAGATACGGTCACTTTTAAATGAAGGCATAGCATGTATTTTTGGGGACCTGGGTAAAGAGGATGTACTGGCTGCAGCTGGAATATGCAGGGCCAGGTTGCTAATAGCTAACCAGAATGATGAAAAGAATGCCAGTATTATACTGACAGCAAAGGAATTCTGTAACACAGAGATCCTGGCAATCGTGAATGATAAAAGCAATTCGGATTATTTGAAATATGCTGGTGCCAACAGAGTGATATCGCCTAAATCATTGCTTGGTTCGTTCATTGGACGCAAGGCCGTAGCACCCCTGTCTGACAGGATAGCAAACAGTACCACTTTCATGGATGACCTTGAGATCACAGAGTTTCCCATATATCCGGGCAGCAGTTTGCTTAATAAGAGTCTAAAAGAATCCAGGATAAGGGATTTGACAGGTGCCAATATTGTAGGGATATGGAAGGGAGGCGAACTGTCCCTGAACATCAGGTCATATGATATAATAAAGAGGAATTCAATATTGTTAGTAGTTGGCAACAAGGAACAGTTGAAGAAATTCAAACGACTTACACATTAACCACAAACAACTTACACATTAACCACAAACAACTTACACATTAACCACAGACAACTTACACATTAACCACAGACGGGATACCAATGCATGAAACAGTGAATTTTATAGATAACCACACCATAGTACTGGGATATGGTGATGTAGGACATAGAGTTGTAAAACGCCTGACTTCGGCCGGGGTGCTTTTTGTTGTAGTGGATTCTGATGAAGAAGTGTTCAAAGATGTTGACTTTACCCACCTTACAGGGAATGCTGCATCCGAATCCACACTTAAAAAAGTGGCTGTGGAAAGAGCTTCCACTGTCATTATGGCCCTTGAGTCTGATCCGGATATTATTTTTGCCATTCTGGTAACGCGCAAGCTAAACCCTAATAGTGTTATTCTGGCCAGGGCAAATGAAATACATTCCATTGACAAAATGTACAAAGCAGGTGCCGATTATGTTGCATCGCTTTCCATAATCGCCGGCCAGATGCTGGGGAGAATCGCGCTGTTGGCACATGACCATCCGTTAAGGGAAGAAACCATAATGATGTACGAGGGCATTGAGATAGAGAAATATACAGTCAGTTCATCCTCATTATTGGTAGGTAAGACCCTGGCCGAAATTGACATGCGCAATACCATCGGCTGCACTGTGATCGGGATTTATGCAGGAGATAAAGCCAGCTCGGAGATTGACCCTCATTCTGTGATCGAGGAGGATATGACTCTGGCTATACTTGGTAATATGGAACAGATAAAGGGGTTCCGTGAGAAATTTGTCAGATAGTATATCAATCTTTTTCAGGTGGTAACTTTTGGAAACACAATATTCACGTATGGTCACGTATTCTAAGAATGTATTCATCCCTGTTACCAACATGTGCCGGAATCATTGCGGCTACTGCGGGTTCAGGCGCAAACCGGACGACCTTCAGGCATATATTATGCAACCGGCCCGGATTGAGAAAATACTCAAAAAAGGTGCTAAGAGCGGCTGCACTGAAGCACTTTTTACTTTTGGAGAGCGTCCTGATGAGGATGCAGGATATTTGAGGCGGCTTAAGGATATAGGGTATGACTGCACCCTGGATTACCTGCTCGACCTGTGCCGCATGGCGATAGAAACCGGACTGCTGCCTCACTGCAACCCTGGAGTGCTTTCGTATGAGGAACTTGCACTGCTCAAACCATTAAATGCCAGTATGGGGCTGATGCTTGAGACGATAGCAATCCTGCCAGCTCACAGTAACTGCCCAGGCAAGGAACCCGGGGTCAGGTTAGAGACTATTGAAAATGCCGGCAGGTTGAAAATACCTTTTACCACAGGTCTGCTGGTGGGTATCGGCGAAACAGAATATGACCGTATCGAATCCCTTGAATTGATTGCCCGCTTGCACCGGAAATACAGACACATCCAGGAGGTCATTATCCAGAACTTCACACCCAAACCGGGTACGTTAATGGAACATCACCTACCCCCATCCATTGATGAGATGATCAGGACCGTTGAACTGGCAAGAGAGATACTTCCTGATGATGTGGCTGTACAGGTACCGCCCAACCTCATTTCACCTGGGATGCTAATCGAACACGGAGCGACTGACCTGGGTGGTATATCTCCTGTGACTATTGATCACATAAATCCCGAACATGAATGGCCGGCAGTGGAGCAGCTCAAGCAAAAAGTGGGCAGGAATGTCGTCCTGAGGGAACGTCTCCCAATCTATCCACAGTACATCAAGCAAGAGTGGTTCAGTGAAGATATACAGTCCCTGATACAACACCTGGCTGGTGATGATGGGTATAGGAAAACCGGAATATGGCGGTCCTGAAGATACGGATAAACCAGAAATTATAAATATCTTGCACAGTTCACTATCCCAGGGAAAAATGTTCAAAATTTTGAAAAACGAATCTGCCAGAGTACCTTTAACAGTAATTGGCATACTGTTCCTATTGATATCAACAGCAGTATCCATCCAGATCACACAAATGGATCAAAAAATGGCACAATCCAGACAACCAGTCGATAACATAAAAGGTGCAGATGATGCCT
>DAOUWY010000154.1 GCA_030666885.1 Methanosarcinales archaeon | reverse complement strand
TGTTGAATCCTTACCCTGCGTGGCCATTGCAATAACAATACTGTAATACACTATCCTTTGTACACGCTTCCAACCACTTCCCTGATACGCTGTGCTGTTTTCGGACCGATAGATTCCACTTCCATCAGTTCATCCGGACCAGCCCTCATCACACTTTCCACACTCCCGAAATGCTGCAACAGCTTACGTGCGGCGACAGGACCTATATTGGACATGGAAGATATAATATATTCCTGCTGCTCACTCAACGTCATTGCTGTTTTCCTGCCGTGGAGGCTGGGCGTGCGTTTTTCATCCACCTGCTCACGTTTTGCTATCACCTGGATCATGGACGCCGTATCCCCTGCATCCCTGGTGCTTATTATCGGGATACCGAAATCAGTTGCAATGGATGCCAGCACTCCCCTTATAGCGTTGGGATGTATTTGCCTTGCCGTATATAGATTGTCACCTTCGATAATAAGTACGGGCCGATCATAGGTCCTGGCCAGATCAGATAGCTGCCCGAAGATGTTCCTGTCCTTATCAATAATAGAATCCAGAAAATCTACATCGGTCTTGCGCTCAATAGCCACCCTGTCACTTACGATATAATCCCCCACCTCCAGTGTGGACAGTATGACATCAGTCCCGGCACTCTCAAGAGCCCGTGCCACACCAGAGCGTATCTCGCGCCGGTCTACATATATCTGCAGTTTTTCACCTGAATAATCGAGCAGTTGTTTTTGTCCTGCCTTTTCTGTAGGGTGCTCCAGCGTCCCCGGCATCTCTGACTGTTCCGGCACCCCCGACTGCTCCGGTGTCCCTGTCACCACTGTACCCAGCGCCCCCAAATTCCCAGTAGTTCCCGGCATCCTAGCACCCAGAATTCCAGATGTTTCACCCAACGGCTCAGCATTTCTGTTATCGCTAAACTGGCGCATTTTGCTGTTCATTGTCTTCTCTTTACGGCGGCTGCTCCAGTAATATGCCTCATCCTTAGTACCCTTGGCCACCAGCACCACCACCTTCCCGGCATGACTGCGCCCGGTACGGCCCTTACGCTGGATGCTGCGAATCTCCGAGGGTACGGGTTCGTAGAATAATACAAGATCGGTGGCAGGAATATCCAGCCCTTCCTCTGCTACCGAGGTGGCCACCAGGGCATTATATTCTCCAGACCTGAACTTATCCAGTATCTCCACCTGCTGTTTCTGGGTCAGTCCCGTATCCTTGTACTTGCTCGCCTGCCCTACGAACCTGACCGGGCGCACGTTGTCAACACCTTCCAGGTTCCGGGTCACCAGTTCTGACATGTCCCTGTAATTTGTAAATATGATCACCCTGGAATCAGGGTTGTTACTCAGCTGAGCGGACACAATATCATTAACAGCCTCAAGCTTTGGGTGCGTGACATCCAGTTCCTTTAATGCATACATGGCCTGGCGCATATGCACATCCTCCACCAGTCTGCGGGAGGCCTTACTGCCGGATTTCGAACCGGCCTCATGCTCCAGCCGTTCGAAATATTTAGCAAGTGCCTCAGGTCCCTGGGTCTCGGTTATCTCGATAGCATGGCTTACTTTAAGTATCTCTGCCACCAGTGATATGGCCTTGAACACCCGCTGGTCCGGCCCACTTCTCAATTGGGACTGAAGCCTGGATTGAAGGTCCAGAAGTTCCCGTTTATTCAGGTAATTCCTGTTCGTGTCAATAAAATCCAGTTTAGCCAGCTGTTTCACCCTGTCATCCAAAACCCGCTGCATAGAATCCTTCAACCCCTTAATTTCCACTGGAACACTGATATGCCGCCATTCAAGGTCACGGTAGTGGACATAAGGCTTAACATCGGGGTCGTCATCGGTTCTTACCTGTACATTTGATGTGGATAGGTTACGGCAGACCTCTTCGATCTTCTCGCTGCTGGCACCCGGACTGGCTGTTATGCCCAGTACCAGAGGGTCCTTTGCCTGGGACTTGTATTTTTCGGCAATATAGACATAAGCATAGTTACCAACTGACCTGTGTGCTTCGTCAAAGGTGATATGAATCACACCAGACAGGTCGATCCTGTGGGATAACAGGTCGTTCTCTATTACCTGGGGTGTGGAAACCACCACGCGGGCATCCTTCCAAAGTGCTATGCGTTTTGCGGGTGGAATGCTGCCTGTAAACACCACGATCTCATCAGGAGGCAGTGTCATGAACTTTTTCAGGAATGAGGCATGCTGTTCCACCAGGGGTTTGGTTGGAGATAGAATTATGACTTTACCACTCATTTTATGGAGCCGATTGGCTATGACTATCAGGGCCACTATGGTCTTACCAAGGCCCGTAGGCAGCACCACAAGTGTGGATTGCTTAAGGGCGGCTGCGGCCATGTTGAGCTGGTACATCCTCTGCTCGACAGCATCCGGTTTAATAAGCCAATGGGTGATATAATCAGTTGTCTGCTTATCAGTTTCCTGTTGGGGTAGGCGGGTTTCCATCTGGGATATTGTAATCACTACCACAATAAAACGCTGCTTATTTAATAAGCTCCAACATTGTATACTGCTAAGAACTATACCAGAAAAAATAGCATAGTTAAGGATACTATTAACTTTATTGGCTGAAGTGATATCGGTTATATAGATATATGATGTATTTCAAATTAGTACAACGTGACTTCAGAAACTGTTGCAATATTAACCGATTTTGTATTGATCTTCAGCCTGTCTATAGGCATTGTTTTCTTATTTCATAAACTGCGTATCGTCCCTATTGTAGGATATCTTGTCACAGGTGTTATAATCGGTCCTTCCGTAATTGGTCTGGTAAAAGACCAGACAATGATCGAACTGTTTGCTGAGATCGGGGTTATACTGTTACTGTTCACAATAGGTATTGAGTTTTCACTAGAAGAATTGATAAGATCCAGGAGAACGATTTTGCTTGGAGGGGGGATGCAGGTGCTCCTGACCATTGTTGTTGTAACATTGATTGCACTTGCGATAGGACAACCCCCGGGAATTGCCATATTCCTGGGATTTTTAGTATCAATGAGCAGCACAGCCATTGTACTCAGGATACTGTCAGAAAGGGCTGAAATGGAGACCCCTAACGGAAAAGTTACTATTAGTATTCTGATATTCCAGGACCTGGGTATCATCCTGATGGTCCTGCTTGTGCCATTACTTGCGGGTACTGCAGGCACATCATCCTCTGCCATGATATTCTCGATACTGAAAGCTCTTGTAATCGTTTTATTATTAATAGTAGCAGGAAGGTTCATTGTACCCGTTATATTGTACCACATTGTCAAGACCCGGAACAGGGAACTGTTCCTACTGGGTATGATCGTTATCTGCCTGGGTACGGCTACATTAACTTCTATGGCAGGATTATCCCTTGCCATAGGGGCATTCATAATAGGTCTGATCATCTCGGAATCGGAGTTCTCCCACCAGGCGCTGAGCGAGATACTGCCCCTCAGGGATGTGTTCAATAGCCTGTTCTTCATATCAATTGGCATGCTTCTTGACCTGGGATTTGTACTGGATAATTTATCAATTATACTGTATGTAGTGATCCTGGTTATCCTGATCAAGTTCACTCTTAGCATGGTCTCTACCGTTGTATTGAGATATCCCATACATACCGCCTTTCTTGTAGGACTCTCCCTTGCCCAGATCGGCGAGTTCTCTTTCGTGCTCTCGTTGATAGGTATCCAGCATGGCCTGTTGAATAATGATGTTTACCAGGTATTCCTGGCCTCTGCTATCCTGACCATGATAGCTACGCCATTTATGATCCAGATGGGGCCAAGGATGGAGGACTTTATAACCCGTAAAGGAAAGGTATCTGATCACATCCAGAAAGAAAAGGTTGGGTATGATATTGAAAAACATGTGGTTATTGCTGGTTATGGTATAAATGGAAGGAATCTTTCAAATGTCTTGTCTGCCGTGAAAATCCCCTTTGTAGTGGTGGAAATGAACCCTGAAATCGTGATATCTGAAAAAAGGAAAGGTCTGCCCATATTCTATGGCGATGCCTCAAAAGAGGATATCCTTAAACTTACTAATATCTCAAAAGCTAAGATACTGGTTATTGCCATATGTGATCCTGCACATACCCGCATGATGGTCAAGAATGCACGAAAACTGAATCCAGGAATCTATATAATTACCCGTATACGCTTTGTCAGTGAACTGGAAGAACTGTACGATCTGGGTGCCGATGAAGTGATTCCGGCAGAATTCGAAACTTCCATTGAGATATTTTCCAGGGTGCTATCAAAGTATCTTATCCCAAAGGAAGAGATCCGGAAGAATGTTGAAAGGGTGCGAAAGGATGGATATGAAATGATCAGGGATATGTATCATAAATCCAGGTCTATTGATGATCTGGGGCATCACCTGACAAACATTGAGTTGGAGACTTTCAGGGTGATGGGGGGATCAATTGCCGAAGGAAAAACCCTGGCTGAACTAAACCTGAGGAAGCAATGGGGATTCACAGTGCTGGCAATCCAGAAGGGAAATGATGTGCTGAATAATCCTGATGGGGAAGATAAACTCCTGGAAGATGATATTGTTGTCCTTATGGGAAACAGGGAAAGACTTCCTGATGTATCTTCAGTTTTTGCTCCTTCATGTAGGTGAATTTTTGGGAATAATGACCGATATACTTTATCCAAGGTGAACAAAATATGAATCACTCTACCAACTAAAAGTGTTTGGTAATTCAATGAAGTCTTTACATTTCGAGAAATCCCTGCTTCGCCCGGGTTAACTCGGAGTTTTAGGATATGTAATCAAATTCATTCAAAAAAGGAGCAACATGCAGGTAATTAAGTCCGAAGATACACCAAGAGGAAAAAGTCTTCAAGTTAAAATCAAAGAAAAGACACTTTCCATAATATTCACATGGCATGCTTTAGATGCCATAAAAGAATATCGTTTTTCGATTGAAGAGGTACTAAACTTTTTGCTTAGTCCTGAAGAGGTTATAAAAGGACATGGGGGTCATCTAATCGCACATCGAAGATTGAATTCACATCTAACCAGAGTGGTTTATGAATACGACAGTAAATCTATTGTGATAGTAACATTTTATAAAGTTCATGTAGATAGGTATTATAGAGGAGGAACATATGAAGATAAAATACTATCCGGACGCTGATGTGCTGGAAATGAGGATCACAGATGAAGATCTGGATCATGGAGTACAGGCGGGCGATGAAATAATCTTGCATTACAGCAAAGATGACAAACTTG
>DAOUWY010000054.1 GCA_030666885.1 Methanosarcinales archaeon | reverse complement strand
GGCCTGGCATTGACCACTATATGTTCCAGGTTCTTTACTTCTTTCTTTACAGCTCTTTTAATTTCCCCTGAAAGCATTTCCACTTTTTTCAGATCGGCATCGCCTTCTGTTTCAACCACAACTTCCCCGAACACAACCAGGCCGGATTTTCTTAGCCTGATATCCTCCACCATATTCACACCCGGGATATCACCAACGGCCTGGCGGATCCTTGTGATTGACCCCTTATCAAGCCATGCGTCCATCAGTACTAATGCCGAATCCCTGGCAATTCCAATTCCGAGCCTGAATATCATCAGGGAGATGACCAGCACCCCGAGACTATCAATCCAGGGCATACCTAACATTGAGCCGGCAATTGCAATAACAACGACAAGGGAGCTGAAAACATCGGTATATGAGTGCATTGCATCTGCAATCAGGGCTTGGGAATCGATCCTCCTGCCAATTTTCACCTTATACCAGTAGATAGCATAAATTGCAAAAACAGAAAAAACGGCTGTACCAAGCGCAATTCCCTGCATCCCTATCTCGGCAGGATCTTTAATGCTTATAAGTGCCTCGCGTACAAGTTCGACTCCGGATACGAGGATTACTACTGAGACAAAAAGTGCAACAAGGTTTTCTGCTTTATAATAGCCATATGGAAACTTCTCCCCGCTGCTTTTAAGGCTAAGCTTGAATCCAACCCACACGGCAAGTGATGTGAAAATATCCAATGATGTATGAACCGCATCAGCAATCAGGGCAGCACTTCCCGAATGAAAGCCAACGATGCCTTTTAAAGCTGCAAGAAAGACTAACGCAAGCGTTGAATTTTTTGAAGCATTGACCCCACTATATAAGTTCTTTTTTATGGTCATTCTTTTACACAGCCTGTATTCTATTCTTTACTGATTTGACTTAAAATATGAATTATATAAAACACTTAAGCACAATGCTGGAAAGAAAGAAAAAAGTAATCTTCCATTTTCTGTTTCTTTATAAACCTATATCACTATATATATTAATATTCCTTTACTATACAGCAAGAAGGAGCGAATCGGGATGTTAAGTTACAATGATGGAATCAATGAATGCAATTGAAGTCGATGATCTGACGAAACAGTTCGATGATTTTACTGCGGTAAACCACCTGGATTTCGAAGTGAAGAATGGCGAGATATTTGGCTTTTTAGGACCGAATGGCGCAGGCAAAACAACAACTGTCCGTATGCTCACAGGAATAATTAAACCGGATTTTGGTCAGGTCAGTATCATGGGTCTTGACATCAGGCGTGATCCGATCAGAGCCAAACAGCTTATTGGTGTCGTTCCTGAACTCTCAAACGCATACACCGAACTTACTGCCTGGAATAACCTGCAGTTCATTGCAGAATTATATGGCGTACCAAAAAAGGATGCCAGGCAAAGAGCAGAAAAACTTCTGGGAAAGTTCGACCTCTATGAAAGAAAAGATCATAAGGTAAGGACATTTTCCAAAGGCATGAAACAGAAACTCATCCTCGCCATGTCCCTCATGAACGACCCGGAAATAATTTTTCTCGATGAGCCAACATCGGGTCTGGATGTTATGAGTGCACGGCTGATCAAGGATATGTTGCTGGAGTTAAATAAAGAAGGTAAAACCATTTTTCTCACCACTCATTACATGGAAGAGGTGAATCAATTGTGCAGCAGAGTTGCAATCATCAACCATGGAAAGATAGCAGCCATAGATGCTCCCGAGAAACTCAAAATGAAAGTAGGAGGACTGAAATGGGTGGAGATTAGTTTCAATACGTCTGTAGACATATCTGATTTCCATACAATGTCCGGGGTCATAGACGTACGTATGAGCGCAGATAAACTACGTTTGTACACAAACGAACCAGGCAGGACGGTATATCAACTGGTGGACTATTCCCGATCGAATGATCTGGAGATCGTGACCCTGAACACGCTGACACCAACTTTTGAAGATGTCTTCATCAAACTTATCGGGGAAGTAAAATGATAGATCAGCTAAAACGTGCCTGTGCGATTGCTAAAAAAGATGTCAGTATCTATTACCTGAAGGGACCTGTGATAATATTCGGTATCCTCTTCCCGGTATTCCTCTTTCTGGCATTCGTGATAGGAAGAGATCTACCTGTTGATTTTCTCATTGCAGGACTGCTGAGCATGACGATCTTCTTCACATCAATGTCAATCACTCCTGTAATCGCACCCACCGAGACACAGACCAGAAACCTGGAGCGACTTGTCTCAGCCCCGGTCTCCATCACAACGATCCTGCTGGGAGATATGCTGGCATCTGTGCTGTTCGGGATTGGGATATCTCTAGTCCCGATACTAGTTGGAATGGCAATAGGTGTGACAGTCACGCATCCGTTCATCCTTGCCGCTGGCATTGTACTGGCAGCATTTTGTTTCTCAGCTATGGGATTGATATTCTCATCCACACCGACCAGCATGACATCGACAGTGATGATGATATCCACAATGGTAAAATTTCCACTTGTCTTTATCAGCGGTATATTCATCCCGGTCGGAGAACTGCCGCAATGGGGACTGGTCCTGGCATCGGTATCCCCCCTTACCTATATAACTGATCTGTGCAGATATTCTTTCCAGGGGACCAGTTACTATCCAATCTGGATAGATATCACAGCCCTTGTAATATTCCTGATAATCTTCATGACGGCTGCGGTGAAGCTTCATGAGAAGAGTCTGCCAGAACGGTTATGAATGATGGAACATGCTTAAATCACCGGGCTTTTTACTGCAATGTATAGGAGCAAGTGCGAGTGATTGCCATGTATACATCTGTGAATGTGGGTTTGCTCCATCCGATTCTTTTTCTGGGAGTTGTAAGAGATTGTGATATAAAGCATGCCTGCTAATTACATGTTATGAAACGCTTACTCTGGTGGCTGATTGCAGGGACAAAAGGTGGAGTGAACCGTGCTCGCATAATCAAAGCGCTGCATGATCGCCCATACAATGCCAATCAGTTATCAGAAGTGCTGGGATTGGACTATAAGACGATAAAACACCATCTTAAGGTTCTTTCCAAAAACGGCGTGGTCACACTCGCGGGAGATGGCTATGGCGCAATGTATTTCTTATCATCGGTAATGGAGGGAAATTATGCGCTATTTGAAGAGATTTGGGAAAAAATTGGGAAAAAATTCAAGTGAATAGGTGATAATATGCAACCATCCATGTACGATACAGTACTCATAATGAATATCAAGACGATCATAACCACGGCAAATGTGGTGCTGCTGGTTTTATTGCTTGCTATTTATATCCGGAGTTACGCACAGGTCAAATCGAAGTTCACACTGGGTTTGATGATATTTGCGTTTCTCCTGCTCTTACAGGTAGTCACATCGACACCACACATGCATGCTGCTACACGCGGGTATCGAATGTGCATCATCGGACCGCTCGACGTGATACCGGACATACTTGAATTTATAGCGCTAATGGTGCTCATATACCTCAGTTCGGAGTGAATTTGGGTATGATTCTGGTATAATAATATATACGTGGATTCACTAACCTTTACAGTGCCCGTATGGGATAAGATTAAACAGAGGTGAAATACGAAAAATGAAAACAAGAACAAGTGCCGGATTACTGCTAATCGTAATAGCCGTGATTTCCATTGGAGTTGCTGCTGAGGATAGTTCGGAGGATATGACGATTCACATTGATGTAGCTCCTAATACCCTTAATCTCGAATCCAATGGAAACGGTGTAACTGTGCACACAAACATCGCCTACAATAAGGATATCTGTGATACCGTGACTCTGGAAGTTAAAGGAGAGAACGGAGAGGAAGGAGAGGATATACTTATACGTTCATGCTACTACGATGATTGTGGTGACTTGGTCGTAAAGGTCGATCGGGAAGATGTGGTAGATGCAATACGGGATATTGATGCCAATCCGACTAAAGTCACTTTTACACTTAGTGGTAGTGCTACCACAGGATTGTTTACAGGAACCGACACTATTGATGTGATCGTTGTTGCGCAAAGTGGTTCCAAAAAATGAAGTTCGAACATGGACGTAGTAAAAGCTGCTCAGCTACGTTCATTTAATTTTATATCCCATATCTTTCATTTTTCAATTATTTATTAATCGTTCATTCAGGAGGGTTAAGTGGTTGTGGCAGGTTACCGGGTATACTTGAATTTGTGGCGCTTTTACATTCCAATTTGGGCTGAATTTGGGTATGATTCTGGTAGGATTTGGATGTAATTCTGGAATAATGATATTTATTGAACCCACTAATTGAGTATTACCCGAATGGGTTTAACTCAAACAAGGTGAAAAAAAAATGAAGACAGGAACAATAACTGGAATACTGATTGTTGCACTGGTCGCACTCTCCGCAGGAGTTGCTGCTGCCCAATACGGTGACAGCGCACGATATGTGGATGCCAATGGCGATTGTGTTCGCAATAACAATTGCGGACTTGGATGTGATGGCAGCGGTATAAACTTTGTTGATGTGGATGGCGATGGCGTCTGCGACAACTTTGGCGACAACGGCAATGACGAGGACGAGGACGGCATTCCGAACGGACAGGACGAAGATTATGTGCGGCCGCAAGATGGAAGCGGTAATGGCGGAAAGTGTAATGGATGTAATCGGTAAGTCTGTGCTGTGTGCGTGGAATAACCACGCACTCTTTATATATTTTAAGGATCAAAAACGTTTTAAACATTGAATCGCCATCTATAATGGGGCTGAAATTTGAAACGAAATACAATCTATCTATCAGTCTTTTACATCGCTTTATCCATGATACTTATCTGTATGCCAGTTATGGCAGAAGGTGGAGGAGGAGGTGACGGCAGTGGTATGGGTGATGGCGGAAATACAGATATTTCCTCAGTTTCGTCCGGGCTATTATCGCCACAATTCATTCTCGGAGGACTTGTTGCATTAGCAGGACTCATCCTCCTGAGAACAACCAAAATCAATTGGAACATCCGGACACTCCTGATGTGTGCTGTCTTTGTGCTCTTCGGGGTGCTGGTGATCATGCACCAGCCAAGTCCGCTGCGGGCAGTGGTGGACCCGGTAACGGCTCTCGTGACTGGCAGTGCGATCACTCTTAAGAAAACGACGGCGCTAATCTTCATCGGCGGCTTGTCAGTGATCGGAGCGAAACTATTCTGCGGGTGGGTCTGCCCGTTTGGTGCATTGCAAGAGATCGTAAACAGGATTCCGGCACCATCCGGGAAGAAGATCAAGCTGCCGTTCAATATTTCAAATGGCATCCGGATTTCGATATTTGTCATCAGTTTCATCATGATTCTCGCCACAGGAATCGATCTTTACACATACCATAACATCCTGAACCCGTTCGAGCTATTTGACTGGCATTTTGAGCTGGTGCTGGCGGTTTTGGTCGGGGCGGTGCTGGTTGCATCAGTATTTGTGTATCGCCCTTTCTGCTATCTCGTGTGCCCGGTCGGGCTCCTGACTTGGCTGCTTGAGCATGTGAGCATATTTCGTGTGCGACTTGACCAGGGCAAATGCAATGACTGCAATAAATGTATCCGGATGTCGCCATGCCCGTCTGTCAAAGCGATCGTGGACTGTGATAATGTGCGACCCGATTGCTTTGCATGTGGTGTGTGCATCGACGCGTGCCCGACCGATGCGCTGACGTTTGGGATTGGTAAGACGAAGGCGGGCAGGAGCAGAGACCTGGAAAGTGGTGATTGAGGAGCGATGCAAAAATTCAGATCATGCTGGCAGATATGAGCACACACAGTATCACCAGAATTTGCCCTGTTATCAACCTTATTACCGTATCCATTTCAAATTTAAGGGCAATTAGCACTTCTTTAAAGTTGAATCTGTATCCAAAATATTAGACAGGATTAACAGGATACACTGCAACATCAATATGCCTGCCTGTAAGTGCAGTACCAAGTTCCTTACTCAGTAACCTGGCAGATGAACCTGAAACAAAGATATTTGCTCCCCTCTTTTCATGTAGTGCACGTACAAACCGCTCCCAGCCTTTAAAATTCTGGATCTCATCAAGGAACAGATCAGGGGTTGAGGTAGGTTGGACTATCTCCAGGTATGCATCAAATGCGTCAATCAAAAACTCGACTGACAATTCGTCAATGAATTCTGGTTCTTCAAAATTAATGTAAAGGGAATTCTTTCTGTCCTCTCCTTCGTCAATCATTCTCTTTATATGTTGTTTCATCAACGTAGATTTTCCAGACCGCCTGACCCCGGTTATAAATACGACCTGTTGTGTTGCCTTCATTTTTTCAAATTGTTTGAGATATTCGTCCCGTAAAATTCCACAATCCGGAGTCTTTGACCAGAAATTCCACTCGTCCAGTATTTCGATTATTTTTCAATTTTCCACAGTGTTTATTATATTTCATTGAATTAAAAGTCTATCGGTCATTATTAGCTAAAAGTGACCGATATAATTTGACAAGATAATGATTAACACCCGACAACAATATAATTATACGAAACTAAATCATAATAAACATACTTCGTAAATTTATCAATCGCAACGATGAACTCACATCCTTAAACCGCGATTACCAGAGCAAAGCCTTCTAATTCACAGTGATCTACGGCCGTCGCCGGGTCGGTAAAACATAACTTATACACAAGTTCCAGCAAGATAAGCCCCACATCTACTTTCTGGCAGACAGAAGGGGCACCAAGTCAAACCTCTACAGGTTCAGGAAAAAAGCTGCCGACCTTTTCGAGGAATTCGAACCCAGCCTGGAAACATTTGACGAGGTGTTCAATTACATAAAGACAAAATGGAAGTCGCAATAGAGGCTGGAAATTTGACCCAATGGTAAAACCAAATTAAAATAGCAATAACAATTTACAATTATCCTCCTGGGACAAGTAAATGGAACAAGATAGAACATTGCATGTTCTCATTTATTACAATGAATTGGAAGAGGGAGCCGCTCGTTAGCTATGAAACAATTATTAAACTTATCAGTGGTACAAAGACAAAAACAGGTCTTACTGTGGCATCCCGATTGGATGAAAATGAATATAATAAAGGTGTCAAATTCTCGGATGAAGATATGGCAAAATTGCGGATAGAATACCATTCTTTACATCCAAAATGGAATTATTCTATTTTCCCAAACGGAGACTGATTTAGATAAGTTATTTTTCGGTAACACCTAAGATGCTATGGATATGCCTGGAGCGGAGCCCTGCGGGTCACCTGTGCAGAAACGGGTGCTTGGTGAGTATTATCACTGGTGCCGTGATTCCGGGTTATCCGGTCCGGCATTTTTAAAAAAAGAACAGGGCTAATGGCACATCAGCACCATAAACCCCGAATTTACCAATCGTTCACTTTCTCCTTCTCAGCAGGCTTACCAGTGCCAGCGCACCCACCGCCAGCATCACACCAAAGCCTGGTGTCTCATCAGTCTCGTTCACGTCAATACTCTCGATAGTGCCGTCAGCGCTCGTTATAACCTTCACGCTGACCTTGACGCCCAGCTTGATCTTCTCACCCTCGGACAGTGGCACCGTGACCACATGCTCGTTCCCGGCATCATCCAGCAGCGTCAGTACGGATGAGCCGCCTGAGTGCCTGATACCCGTAACCTTGCCCTTGACCTCAGTGGGTTCTGTTACATCGCCTGCTTCTTCAATTACGTTCGTACCTTCAGGGTTCATGGTGCCTTCACCCACAAGTTCGTCACCATCCAAACCAGTGACAGGTACTTTGATATCATCACCCACATTCACCAGGCTACCCTCGGCAAAGGGTATGCTTATCTTGTATTCCAGACCGTCAGCCCTTTCTATTGTGATGATAGTAGTCCCGGGCGTCCCTTCTGATATGACGTTTTGGATGTCCACGATGGTCCCCTCCAGTAGGTCGCCTGCAGTGTACACATTTTCCTCACCAATGGTCATAACTGTAATCTCGACCTCGTCACCCACATTAAGGTCCTTACCCTCGGAGAAGGGTATGGTCACGGTCTGAATATCACCATTTTTATCCTCCACTAGCACGGTAGAGAGTCCTATTGCATCGGAATGGGTAATCTCCACTACCTTGCCCGCAACTACCAGTATGTCCGGACCTTCCATCACAGATGCACCTAATCCCAGTATTCCCAACTGCGTAGTGTCAAAACTCACGGTCCTGGCATCCGTATCTACTATCGAACCGGCAATCTCGCTCCACTGTTCGGTCTCCAGGTCAAAGATGAAGGCCTTGAGGCTCGATTCATCCACGGTGCCCAGGATTGCAACCTGCATATCGCCAACAAAATACTTGCCAGCCAGGTCATCCGCACCGTATGTTATGGTAACGGTGGCTGGAACCTCAAGCATCTCCCCGGCCAGACGCGAGCGTATGTCCACGGCATTTATGATGGCATCCGTGCCTGCAGGAACATTAACGGGCCAGGGAGTAGACATGTGTGACAGCGGCCTGATGGATACTGTGGTAGCTTCATACAGCGTTCCTTCCTTCATTATAATGCCTATACCGCCGAACTTCATATCGCCGCCCAATTGGTCAAAGTTACCATGGCGTATACTGGCACCCCTGGTAACAGTTCCGTTGCGTGACTCGTTTTTGTCACTTTCAGACAGGTTCTGGTTGTGGTTGCCCGGGGTCACAGGGTCTTCCAGGTCTCCAGTATCCACACCTGCACCGCTGTGTTTCAGTCGCAGTACATGGCCTAACTCATGTCCTGCCACTACTACCGGGTCAAGGGAATTGTTGCCGGTCCTGCCCCATCCATCAGGTGCTTTGCCGCCCCACTTCTGGTCGGAAAGGTTAGAATCAAACACCATTGTTAAATTCGAGATCCGGCCGTTGGCATCAGCGGACCCGTAACCTGATACATATGCACCGCCTGACCTGGATTTAATATCCTGAACTTTAATTGTAACCTGGCACGGCGGGCCTTCGGCCAGAGTCCAGCCCGTCCCCGCATTATTCCAGTTCTGTATCGCTGAATTTATCCATCCTTTCCATGTATCGTTCACACTGGCATCGAAACAGTAGTGTACTGTTGTTTTATACTGGCTGGTACCATTCGCATCGGTAACATTGTGCCAGTCCCAGCTGTCGTCAAAATGAGCACTTGCAGGTATAACCAGTGCAAGTACAGCTAAAAGAGTTAACATAATTTTTGTTCTCATAACAACACCCAATTTTATCAAGATTATATTGCCGTCTTTGCATCTGTAATGAATACAGTCTGACATCCATGATGACTGGACTG
>DAOUWY010000324.1 GCA_030666885.1 Methanosarcinales archaeon | reverse complement strand
TGGATCATTAATATCTTGAAATATCAGGCGCGTTTAGATCATCCCCTTCATCTTTCCAGCCACATCCCCAGGACTCCCTGCCACCACAACCCCCGCACCCTCCAGCGCCTCGATCTTCTCCTTCGCAGTCCCGCCGCCCCCGCTGATAATGGCACCGGCATGGCCCATAGTCTTGCCCGGCGGCGCACTGATTCCCACCACATAGCCCACCACAGGCTTGGTCACATGCTCCCTGATGTATTCGGCAGCCTCCTGCTCGGCAGTGCCCCCTATCTCACCGATCAACACCATTGCCGAAGTTCCAGGGTCATTCTCGAACAACTCAAGTACATCAATAAACGACGTGCCGATAAGCGGATCGCCGCCGATACCCACGCAGGTGGATTGTCCGATACCCTGCCTGCTTAACGCATCCACCACCTCATAAGTAAGGGTACCGCTTCTGGACACCACACCCACACCACCTTTCAAAAAGATAGAGTCCGGCATGATACCAACCCTTGCCTCTCCCGGCGTGGTAATACCGGGACAGTTGGGGCCTACCAACCTAACATCCATGTCCTCAATACTCCTGAATACCCGGACCATGTCTTTAACAGGAATTCCTTCAGTAATACACACCACCAGCGGGACACCTGAATCCACAGCCTCCAGGATGGCACCTGCCGCATGAGGCGGAGGTACGAAAATAATAGATGCATTTGCACCTGTGGTGTCCACCGCTTCCGGCATGGAATCAAATACACTCACCCCTTCCACCACCCGGCCGCCCTTGCCCGGTGTGACACCTGCTACAACCTTTGTGCCATATTGCAGCATAAACCTCGTCTCAAGAGTACCCACATGACCGGTAATACCCTGTACAACCAGCCGGGTGTTTTGGTCCACCAGTATGCTCATTAAACCAACCCCACAGCAATACCGGCCGCTTCTGCCGTACTCCCGGCAACAGACACATTGGCATCCTTTAAAATCTCCCAGCCCTTTTCCTGGTTCGTCCCAGTTAATCTGACCACTACCGGAATATCCAGTCCCTGCAAGGTATCATGTATACCCTCAGCTATCTCGTCGCACAGTGTCAGGCCGCCGAACATGTTAATGAGCATCACTTTAGTACGTGGGTTAGAAGCAGTTATCTCCACGGCCCGTCCCACATGGAAAGCATCCGCACCACCCCGCACGTCCATAAAATTGGCAGGAGTGCCGCCAGCCTGGCTGATCATGTCAAGCGTGGCCAGTGCCAGACCGGCTCCGTTCACTATACACCCGATATCACCATCCATTGCCACATAGCTCATATCCAGCTTCTTAACCTGTACTTCCAGGGGGTCCAGGTCTTCAAGGTTCTCCTCATACAACTGCTGCATAGCGCTCTGGCGGAACAGGGCGTTGTCATCAATATTTATCTTGGCATCCAGGGCCACCAATTGCCCGTCCAGGGTTAAAACAAGGGGATTTATCTCTGCCAGTGTACAGTCAAGTTCGTCGTAGATGGCATACAGGCTGTTAACCATCCCTGATAAAGAAGTAACATCAGAAATACCCAGCCCTGTTGCCGTATGTTCTAATTGTTCGGGTTGTGGACCTGTTTTCGGGTCGATCAATTCTTTATGTATAAGACCAGGCGATGTTCTTGCCACCTCTTCAATATCCACACCACCACTGGCGCTGGCTATCAACAGGGGACGCCTGGAAGTACGATCAAGTGCAATTGACAGATAAAATTCCTGTTTGATATCCACACTTTGCTCTACCAGCACCTTTGCCACTGGCAGGCCCTTGATGGTAAGACCCATGATACGTGAGGCAGTCTCTTTTACATTTTCAGGTGTGGCAATTGCGATACCGCCTGCTTTCCCTCTACCTCCCACCAGTACCTGGGCTTTAATAGCTGCTGTGCCCAATTGCCGGACTGCATTTGATGCCTCTTCAGGCGTATTGCACATAATCCCCTCAGGTGTAGGGATACCGTACCCTCTGAATATCTCCTTTGACTGGTATTCGTGAAGCTTCATCGTTAACTGCCTTCCTTTTCATATTATATTTAGAAATATTACATATTTAATTACTCTACTAAGTCAGTCCACTTATATTAATAATATATTACCTATTGATAGTGTTTTATCCCCATTTTCCGATTTAACATTTTACAATTAAGCCATATGACCTTCTCTTCACAACATCTATAAGTGTGCTATGTGAAAAGTATTTCGAATTCAAAAGAGAAAACAATACAAGTGAAAACGATTAGACACACATCTGAGAGATTAAATGCCAGGACGCTTGTTCAAATGTTCAATAATAT
>DAOUWY010000241.1 GCA_030666885.1 Methanosarcinales archaeon | reverse complement strand
TTTAGATAAACTCAAGAGGCAAGTTATTGATGTTGAAGTAGAAATCGTGTTCAAACGTAGAAAATATAATGGAAAGCAAAGTAAGGATGTTAAACGATTCCGATTGATTGCGATTTATAATGTAGAAGATAAAAAATATCATGTATATATCACAAATATTCCCGCTGATCGACTTGATACTAAGGATATAGCAGTGTTATATTCAGCAAGATGGGAAATAGAACTGATTTTTAAAGAACTTAAAAGTAGATATGGGATTGATAACTTAACAACATCAAATCCACATGCGGTGGAAGCTTTATTGTGGGTGGGCATATTGACGTTAATAGTATCAAGACGCATATATCGGCTCGTTTATTCAGCTGATATGGAAAATGCACCAAGATATACTCACTTAAGATGGGCGAGGATATTCGCAGAATTATCATGCGATCTCCTAGGTGCCATTCTCGATTATGCAGGAATTGATACAGAACCTATGGATTTATTTGAACTTTTTCAAAGTCAAGCGCTTGATCCCAATGTTAATCGGAAGAGATTAATGGATATATGGAGGGCTTAACCGATCACCAATGGAATATAGTTAAACATATAAAGTATCCGGCATCTATAAAGTCAAACCCCAATGTCAGGAGTATTAATTCTTGAGCAAGAAAAAACCAGCTAAGAAAGGATTCTGGGAAAAGGCAAAAGAATCAGCATCCCAGCAACAGGCAGCGGCTAAGCGTAACAAAGCCGAAAAAAAGAAGCCACAGGACAAGGTATCCGAGTCTAAACCAGCCGCACCCGTTGAAAAAACACCCGAAGAAAAGAAGAAGAATTACAAGGATGGCATAATCAAGACCATTGTCCCTGCCTTAATCGGAACAACAGCAGGTTTTTTTTGTTTCTTCCAGCTGGGGTCAGGTACTGAATTCCCCTGGCTTTCCGTTATGCTCTTCGTGATTATTTTCTCTTACTACGCCCAGCGTCTGGGATACCCTGTAATCGGCATAGATGTAAAGGAATTCGGGAATAAAGACTGGTTCTATGTGGAGTTCATTACCATCGACTTCTGGCTGGTAGTGTGGACCCTGCTCTTAAACCCACTTTGATAGGTTTTTAAGGTGAATATACTGTGAGGATCGCCATAGTTAATAAGGACAGGTGCCAGTTCAGGAAGTGCAGCCTGGAGTGTATAAAGTTTTGCCCCAGGGTACGTACCGGGGACGAAACCATTGTGCAGGGAGAGGACCAAAAAGCCGTCATTTCCGAAGAACTCTGTGTAGGCTGTGGTATTTGTGTGAAGAAGTGCCCCTTTGGTGCCATAATGATCATCGGGTTGCCTGAAGAACTTGAGAACCCCGTGCACAGGTACGGCCAGAACGGGTTTGCCCTGTACGGGCTGCCCACTCCGGTAGAAGGTAAGGTCACCGGTATACTGGGCCCTAATGGTGTGGGTAAATCCACTGCCGTAAATATCCTGAGCGGGAACATGGTACCCAACCTGGGCGGCAACTATACTACCTGGGAAGAAGTACTGGAAACATACTCGGGCACTGGCATGTACGAATACATGAAAGCCCTGGTAGAAGGCAACGTCAAGGTTTCCCAGAAACCCCAGTATGTGGATAATATCCCGAAAGTAGCTAAAGGAAAGGTTTCGAAGTTGCTGGAGGGCACTGATGAGAAGGGAATACTGGATGATATTGTACTAAAGATGGAGATCGGCCATATCCTGGACAGGAACATCAGTGACCTGTCAGGCGGCGAACTCCAGAGAGTGGCACTGGCTGCCTGTGTATGCCGTGATGCAAATTTCTATTTTATTGATGAGGTCAGCCCGTACCTTGATATTTACCAGCGCATCAATGCTGCCAGGATCATACAGGAACTGGCCAACACGAGCGCAGTGATGGTTGTAGAGCATGACCTGGCACTGCTTGACCTGCTTGCCGATACTGTCCATATCGCTTATGGTGTACCCGGGGGGTATGGGGTCGTTACCCACCCCAAGAGTGTCAGGGTAGGCATCAACGAGTACCTGAAAGGGTTTTTGCCTGAAGAGAACATCCGGCTCAGGACCGAGGCTATTGAGTTCGAAGAGCATCCCCCAAGGGAGCAGAAGGATATTCCCACTCTGCTGGAATTCCAGCAGTTCACAAAGAAATACGGCGAGGATGGGTTTGAACTGGTAGTCGGCAGTGATACCCTGGGCAGTGAGATAAAACAGGGAGAGGTCATTGGTATTGTGGGACCTAACGGAATAGGCAAGTCCACATTCGTTAACATGCTGGCAGGCGTGGAAACACCCACAACCGGCAGTCTTGAGACCGACCTTACTATTGCATACAAGCCCCAGTACCTGGAAGGGGATTACCCCTTTAGGGTGCGCGATTTCCTGCGCAGTATCAATTCCAGGTTTGACAGTAGTTATTACCAGACAGGGATTATCAAGCCGATGCAACTGGAAGATTTGATGGACAGGATGCTGCCCGAACTCTCTGGTGGTGAGTTGCAGCGTGTGGCAATAGCGGCATGCCTGGGCAAGACCGCAGATATGTATATCTTTGATGAGCCAAGTGCGCACCTGGATGTGGAACAAAGGGCAAGGGCTACAAAGGTGATACGCAGGTTCGCAGAGAATAATAATGTAACTGCCATGGTGGTTGATCATGATATCTATATGATCGACATGATATCCGAACGTCTTATTGTGTTCAATGGCGAACCGGCAGTACATGGAGAGGTACACGGGCCATTTGCAATGCGAAGTGGCATGAACATGTTTTTGGAAAACCTCAATATCACCTTCAGACGCGATGAGGAAACCCGCAGGCCAAGGGTGAACAAACACCAGTCCAAACTTGACAGGGAGCAAAAATCAAAGGGTGAATACTATTATTCATGGGGTTAGGTTAAAGGGGACTCTGTGTCCGGCATTTGACATATTCAATTATCATTAGCATTATTATTAAAATAATATGCAGGGTATACAACTTGTTCCTATATTAGTCTCACAAACGGACACAATAAATATAATTTTAATACGGATGAAAATATTAATCAGCCAATAATTTGATTTTACTGCATGATTTCACGAGAATTCGTATTTAAACATCTCAAAGAAAAACAAGTTTCAGCTGGTGGATATACCAGTGATGATATAATAGAAATTGCCAATATTTTAGAAGTTACACCTCGTGGATTGAGCCGTTGACGAATTATATTTGGAACCAATCGAAAATCCAGTTTTAGCTAATAGTGCCAAAGTCGCTGAAGTTGCTGTCTAGCCAGATATATCAAATTAAGTTACCAATCGTTTCAGGCGAGAAGGCAATTAAGGCATTTTTAAATGCTGGTTTAGCAATTGATGAATTTGTTAATATTTTGTGCCCTTATACGTAACACCCCCTCATTGCTTCAATCAAGCCTGCCGCCCATTTCAACGAACACCAGCCTTGCCTGTGCCCTAAGTAATTACCAATGGATTTAACCTTTAATTCACAAACATATACACACCCATGAAACGCACAGGAGTTACGAACCTGCCCCTGCACGGCGGGGCAGCACCAAGATGGCTGTTCAACAGGATGGTCAAACTGGCAGGCGGTATTTGCGATGCGATATTACTGGATTACGGGCAGGATGAGATGCTAAGGCGGCTGTCAGAC
>DAOUWY010000044.1 GCA_030666885.1 Methanosarcinales archaeon | reverse complement strand
GTGAATCTACACTAATCAGATTGGCAAAAAGTCCAGCGCAAGGATGGAATCAGAAAGGAGTTAATTTTTTCAACTCTGGTGAATATGAAAAAGCGATAGAATGTTCTGGCGAAGCAATTGATTTGGATCCGAATTTTCATTGGGCTTATTACAATCGTGGACTTGCTTATAGCTATTCAAAACAGCACAAAAGAGCATTAGAAGATTTCAATAAGACAATAGAATTAAATCCATATTTTGCTAACGCTTATGAAAATCGAGGGTTTGTTTATGATGATTTGAAGCATTATGAAAGAGCTATTGAAGATTATACCAAAGCAATAGAACTGGCTCCGGGTGATGCTGGGGCTTATCTTAATCGTGGGGTTGCTTATGGTAATTCAAATCAATATGAAATAGCTTTAGAAGATTTCAATAAGACAATAGAACTAAATCCCTATTTAGCTGATGCTTATTACAATCGTGGACTTACTTACATAGAATTAGATCAATATGAAAGAGCTTTAGAAGATATCGATATATTAATACAATTAGATCCAAATTATCCCGGTGTTTATGGCTTACGTGGCATTGCAATAGGACTACGTAATATAGAAGAACCAAATGGCATACCAGGATTTGATGTAATATTTGTAATTATTGGACTATTGGCAATAGCATATCTTTTAAGAAGGAGAGAATAAAATAACAGGGATGCTTCGGACTTCAGACCGAATATGGCAAGGCTGGGGAAATCTGATAATTCAAAATCAACCGCACTCCACCCAAAACACTCAAAAACCAGGCGCAAGTACACGAAAATAATTAGCGCGAGACAACCGCGCCATCAAGTCGCATTCAATATTCAGATGGGTGATTCATAAGTAAAGTTGGTATTTGCTTTGCTATGCAAATACTATAAGTGATATAATACCTACAGGAATTATAGGCAATTAACAATGTCTGCTACAACAATAGCTGTATCCTTGGAAACAAAAGAAATATTACGTCAATTTGGGGGAAAGGGTGAGAGCTATAACACTATAATCAGAAAGCTCATCAAAGAAGCAGGCTGGAAAAGGTTGGACAAACGATGGAACAAAATACTTGAAAATGATGAGTTAATTTCGCTGGACGAACTGTAATGTATTCTGTAATCGTTTCCCGTACTTTCCAAAAGCAATTCCACTCCCTGCAAAAACAATTGCAAAAAAGGATCAGAAATGTGCTGAAAGAGCTGGAAATAGACACAAACCAACCAAGGTCGGGTGCAGATATAAAGCCACTGGCAACATTAAGCCCTATTCAAATCCGGGGTCAGTAACGACCACCCTAAAATCCGACCCACATACCGAACAGCAACACATACTTCATCCCCCACCCTGATGCGCCCATCCTCAAACTAATAGCATGTTTCAGGCATGCCTTCTCGCATATCTCGAACCCTGTACACTTCACCGCCCTCGTCAACTGCCTGGCAGCCGCTTCAAAGAGCTCTTCAGTCATCCCCCTGTCCCCCGTAGTGACTGTAATGTACCATCCGTGTAGAGCTTCACATCCCCCACCTGTCAGGACCACAAGCACACCCAGTTCCTCCGAATAACGGACCTCACCCAGCAGTCATATCAAAATCAAAACTTTTTCAAACAGAAAGTCTTTTAATTATTCAAAACAAGTCCTAAAGGGTGAAAAATAGTTGAAATATAAAGTAGTGGTTAGTGAGGGAGAAGATGGATGGTATGTTGTGGAATGTCCTTCCATTCCAGGGTGTATATCACAAGGTAGGACTATTAATGAGGTACAGAATAACATAAAAGATGCAATTTATGGCTGTTTGGAAGTATTGTAACGCTCAAAGATTTTCACCAGTAAGTGCCAGTACGAACAAAAATGAAATGAAAACAATTGCATTGATATGGAAAAAATTTGAGATTTTTAAAGATAAAATAGCGGAGGTGAAAATACGATGAATGTTCAAGAAAAAACGTTTGCACGACAATTATTCCAAAATAAAATCTTAAAGGCTGACGGCCAGATATTTGAAGATATATTCAGTGCGATTATGTATTATGCAGAAGCAGATTTTCAACAGATAAAACCATGGGGAAATATCGGCGACAGAAAGAACGATGGTTACATAAAATCCAAGGGCATATTTTATCAGGTCTATGCTCCTGAAGATATACGAAAGTCGTACAAAAATGTTCTCAGTAAGTTGAAAAAAGATTTTTATGGTTTGAAAACGCAATGGTCTCCTGTAAATGAATTTTATTTTGTTGTTAATGATAAATACAAAGGTGTAAATGCTGATTGTGAGAAAATAATCCAAGAGATAAAAATATCGCAAAATCTGAACAATGCCGGATTTCTAACTGCAAAAGACATTGAAAACACTCTTTTTAAGCTTGATGATGACCAGGTATTATCAATAACCGGATTTATTCCTGACCCTGCCTATATTAAGGATTTAGACTATTCAATCCTAAATGAAGTAATCGGGCATATTATGAAATTACCCTTGAACAAGAATGATAAATTAAGAATAGTACTACCCGACTGGAATGAAAAAATAAAATTAAACGTTTTGTCTGAATCTGTATCCCAATTACTCAGTAACGGTTGTTTTCAATTACATTCTTTGGATGAATATTTGAAAGACAACAGTGATTTTCTCGCTGACTCTTTACGAGATAAAATGAATGAGGTTTATTCGCAAGAAAAAGAAAATAAAAGTGGAGATGAGTTATTTTGGTCTATTGTTAATTCTGCAAGCCCGAAAGCAGAACAAATGTATCAAACCTCAGTAATAGTCATAATGTCGAAATATTTTGAAACCTGTGATATTTTTGAAGAACCTATGCAGGAGGGAGTAAAATGATAATCCCAACGAAGCACACAAATTTTTCGGAATCTTTGCTTGGTTTTGGCAGTTATATTTTGACTCTATTAGAATCTCCTGAATCGATTGATAGTTTATGGAACCAGTATCAGAATGATTTTAACAAAAAGCTATACTACGCTAAACATAGCTTTGACAATCTATTACTTACAATCGTCTTTCTTCATTCAATTGGGGCCGTTAAAGAGCAGGATGGGGTTTTAATAAAATGCTCTTAATAAAAGTTTATTCCAATCAATCGAGTTTTAAGACGGTTGAATTTAATAAAACCGGACTTAGTTTTGTTGTTGCAAAACAGAAAGATCCAGGTTCGAGTGAAAAGGGTAAAACCTATAATGGTGTTGGAAAATCCTTGCTGGTGCGTATTATTCATTTTTGTTTCGGAGCCAGTGCAAATGACTATAAAATGTTTTGCGAAAAGTTACCGGAATGGGAATTTTTTGTTGATTATGAAATAGACAATAAAAAATATACTGCAAAAAGGGCAACAAATAACCCTGAAAAGATTGTATTGAATGACAAAGTGATTTCTGTTAAAAAATTCAATGAAAAGATGGGATCATTATGTTTTGAAATTCCAGGGGATATTTCTTTCTTAACCTTTCGTTCTCTGATTCCCTTTTTTATCAGACCGAAAAAAGAATCCTACGTGGCTTATAATAGGCCAGGGAAAACCGGAAGGGATTATCAGGCATTACTTTATAATGCTTTTTTACTGGGACTTGATGTTGTTCTTGCGCAAAAAAAATATACAATAAGAAAAGAGCAGGAACGGATAAAAAATCAAGAGAAAAATTTCAAAAATGATTCATTGTTAAAAGATTTCTTTACTGGAAATAAAGATGTTACCTTGACGCTTGTTGACCTTGAAGAGCGGATAAAACAGCTTGATGATGATTTAAGTAATTTCAAAGTAGCAGAGGATTATAACGACGTTCAGTTGGAAGCAGATAAGGTAGAAAAGGAACTTTTTTCATTAAATAATCGCGTTATAATGTTTCAAAACAACATCGAGAATATTGATAAAAGTCTCAAAATTTCCCCCGATATTAATAAAGAGAACATCAAAGCCATTTACAGGGAATCAAATATTCATTTTCCTGAAAATATGACAAAAACTTTGGATGAGCTGGAAGTATTTTATGATAAATTAATAACCAATCGTAAAAGAAGACTACTTGAACAGCAAAATAAACTGAAACTTGAACAACAAAATAAAAAAGCAGATGTTGAAATACTACAGGGAAATCTTGATAAGCTTATGCAATATCTTGGAGAGCATCAGGCTCTTGACCTTTTTGTAAGCCTTAGCAATAAAAATGCAGAATTAAAAGCAGAGCGAGACAGACTCGGAAAATATCAGGAGCTTCAGTCAGAATATAAAACTAAAGAAAGGCAGTCTGAGAAAGATTTTATAGAGCTTACCGAATTTACAGAACAATATTTAACAGATTTCGAACCTGATATGGTTATATTACGAGACTATTTTAGAAGGCTTGCGAAAATATTCTATCCTGATAGCGTGGCAGGTCTTACCATAGAGTGCAATGATGGAGAAAATCAGTTGCAGTTTAATATTGATGCTAAAATCGAATCAGATGCCTCTGACGGGATCAATAATGTTAAAATTTTCTGTTATGATTTAACGATACTATTTAAAGGACATAACCATAATATCGATTTTGTTTTCCATGATAGCAGGCTTTTTGACGGCACTGATGAAAGACAAAAAGCAGATATGTTTAAAACCGTTTATCAAAAATTTGCACAAGCAAATAAGCAGTATATTGCAACGGTAAATCAGAATCAGCTTGATGAAATCAAAAAACATATAAAAGATGATGAATTTGAAAAAATTATCATCAGGAATACAGTATTAACTTTGACTGATGAATCAGATTCTGAAAAATTGCTAGGTATCAAAGTGGATTTTTGAGACTAATTAAGCAAAAAAACAACTAACGATAGGCGGATTCATACATATGCACTGATGCTACCTACCTCGATCGAAACTCCATGACGCTCCAATAATCCAAAATCAACCGCATCCCACCCAAAACACTCAAAAATCAAGTGCAAGTACACGAAAATGGCGGGATCGAGAGAACCGCGTCATCAGGTCGTATTCAAGCCAGGGGTCCGTAACTACCCCTCTAAAATCCTGCCCACATACCGAACAGCAACACATACCCCATCGCACACCCCGCACCCATCACACTGCTCTGACACCCTGATGCGCCCATCCTCAAAACTAATAGCTTTTTTCGGGCAGGCCTTCTCGCATATCCCGCACCCAGTACACTTCACCGCCCTCGTCAACTGCCTGGCCGCAACTTCAAAGAGCTCTTCAGTCGTCCCCCTGTCCTCCGCAGTGACCTGGAAAGTACCATCCGTGTACAGCTTCACACTACCCACCCCTGCCAGGACCACCAGCACACCCAGTTCTTTCGAATAACGGATCTCACCCAGCATCCTCATCATTTCCACAGTATCCATCAGCCTGACCCCCCTGGCAGTGCCCTCGATACTGTACCCCCCGGCCTTGCATGGAGATATGCCCGAGACCACCTTTATCCTGAAAGCCTCAGCCTCAGCTTCATCCCTTATCTCCTGCGGGACAATATCAATACCCAATTGCCGGGCCAGCAACCGCATCTTGGGGGGATGCTCCCGCCAGCGCCAGAACCCATGGTCGATGTAACCGGCCGGGAGCCCCATGCGCTGGGCCCAGTCCCGCAGGTATGTATCCCACTTCTGGTACAGGTCAGGGTGCAGCTTTAGTATGCGCCTGTATTCCGCACCCAGGGCAGCCGGGCACAGCCAGCAGCCCACCCGCTCGAACCCCATGTCGTACAATGGATTGTATTCCAGGCCCCGCCAGTGTATGTACAGCCATACCTCAAGCGCACGCCAGTCGCGGATTGGGTACACATTCACCTGCGCCGGCACCAGGGGATTCGCCTCAGTGGCAGGGATGCGGGCACGGCTGAAAGATTCATACTTACGCTTGCCATCAATGGTCAGGTAATTCCCCTTCTCTTGTATCTCACCTGCAGGAGCTAGCTTGCAGACCTTGCAGCACCACCTGTAATCCTTGGCAGGGGGCCCAAAATCCGGCAGATGCTGCCAGAAGACCTCCCCTGCATCCAGTTCATCCAGGTCAACATCATTATCATTGCAAAACTTTCGCGCATATTCCACAGTCTCTGGAAATTCCAGGCCAGTGTTGATGAAATATGCCTTAGGGCTGTGTTTCAATGCGCTTTTAGTCAGGTCCAGCACCACTAGGCTGTCCTTGCCGCCACTGAAAGACACATACACGGATCTGCCGCGGTATTCCTGCTGGTTGGCCATGCCATTTATCGTGTTCATGGCATTCTTGCCCAGGCGCTTGATGGCAGGTGCATTGGCCCTGAGCACCTTGTCCATTGTCGGAACCACATCCTTCAACCGGGCCCAGCTTTTCCCTATCTTCCTGACCCTGACCGCTGGTGTGGCAGTTTGCCCCATCGCTTTTGCATCCACCAGTGCAAAACCCACACCCGTCATTTTGCCCTTCCTGACAATGATATCATCACCCTGCCTGATATCATCCGAACACCATTGTACCATGTCAGAACTAACGGTCTTGCCACTGAGATGGCCGGGAACATCTGACAGCTCAACGGTCTTGTGCCTGGTATACTGTGCCATGATGGCGGCCCCGTCCATTGAAAGGTCGAACTGCCAGTCCAGGGTTTTCAGGTCAAAGCGAAGTATCCCAAACACCAGGGCGTCCATTATTACCTGGTCGGTCTTATCCTCACCACCGATTTTATTTAGCAGGACAATACGCTCACCCAGCGGGTCAATACCGTAGCGGGTCGTCAGGATATCATGCAGGATACCGCGCTCGTAGTGTGAGCAAAACCGCACATCTCCGGGCGGTCCAAGTTCAATTCGCTGACCCGTCGAGTTACAGAATGCACACTGGGTGGCGATGAGCGGGAGATTGCAGCCCGGGCACCAGTGAATGGATACATCTTTTCCGGGTTTGAATTGTCTTTTATTGCGTTGTTCGGTCATCTGGTATGTAGTTGTTGCAGTTATATATTCTTAAGGCTCTCTTTGACATCGTTTGGGTAACTTCATTGTTCAAACTGATAGAAAAGAAAAATAAATTGGGCGTATTTCATCAAATAAAGGTCTTAGAAATGAGTTTATTTTTATAAATCAACACTTAATAAAACGATTCCCATAATTTATTTAATGTTACTTCTTTTCTCTACGGGGGAATAAAGGCAACCATTTTTTACTATTATATCTTCCCTCTTTCCATAAGATTGGTAAGGTAGAAGTTGGTGTATTATAATAAAATACAATCAGCTTTTGTGAGTTACCATAACCCAAGCTTCTTTTGTATTTTATCTCATTTGACCAATCTTTATCTTCAAAGAGTTGAATGCCAATTTCTCGGGCCATATTTTCAGCCTGCACTCTTTCTTCTTCATTATCAAATATTTTCAAGGCTTTATGAAAACATCCTATTTCTTCTTCTAATTTTACGAATGAGTAAACCTTTACCACATTCAATCCTATTTTCTTTAATTCAACGCTGACATTCTCTTTTCCGTCCTCAAATCCTACAAAGGTACAGAGATATATTCGATAACGTTTGAATATCTCTTTTTGTTCATTTGACAGGGGTCTTACATGGCTCTCATTAAGATCCCTTATTTCAATTCCAAACCATTCACGGAAGATCTGCACAGCTTGTTTACCACTACCAATATTGTCATCGATAAATACAATCACATTTTTATCAGGTTTCATACTATTTAAAATAGTTTCCAGAGGATGAGATTCTAATTTATTGCGCATAATTTCCTCACCCAAGGTATAATTTACTATTGAAGAACTATCTTTTGGATTACCTAAGAGAGAAATTACAATCTTATCCCTATCATTTTCATGAATTACTTTCCCAAAGATATGAATAAATATTTCTTTCATTTGCCATGGCTCATAGTAATCAATATTCTCGAGTAATCTCAAGGCATACTTAATCCAGAGTATATTTCCAAACTGAAGTAACCATCCTTTGATGACTTCTTCGGTAATAACTGAGGGTCGGTTCAGATAGGTAGAGAATTTATTAGCTAATTCTTTAATTATATCCTGTTTTTCTTGGAAAAAAATATCAATTGATGACATAGGAATTTTATTAGCCAATTCTTTCTCAGGATTACCGAACAAATTCATAATGACATGACCATTTCCTATCTGACCAATATTGGAGTAATTAATTTCTATATCTTTTTTTGACATGTATGTCACCGTGCTCAAAATTTGGTTATTCTGAAGGTCAAATTAATGTTGGTTTTTATCTAAATTTATTTTGACATGACCATTTCCTACCTGACCTATAGTAGAATTACAAATTAATGTGTCCACACTTACTGAAGGTATCAATGCAATGAGGTTTGCTATCATATAATATTGCTTTATAACATCTCTTTCATTCCGGATTTGTTCTATATTGTTATGAATGTGTTTATTTTTTGAAATGTGCGGTATTTTTGAACTTAACGAAAAAATAAGATTTTCCACTGCCCAAGTCATTTCCTCTTGATCATCTATTCGCCATTTCTGGATTTCTCGATTAGCAGCACATGCGATATCTTCTGTGGGAGTGCCTTTTGATTGCTGGCACGCCGCTTTTGCCTTCTCTTGAATCTCCGCTATTATTCCCTTGATCCTTTCATCGATTATCGGCAGCCCCCTCCTCACCAGCTTCGCAGCCCCAGGTGCTTTATATTCGGTTTCGTCAAGAAGTTCTACAGTGCGATCGCAGTACCGTCTGTATGCATTGAGGTCTGTTTTGATTTCATCCAGACCCCTCAATTTCTGTGCCTCTTGAAGTGCATTTGCCAAGTTTTCAACTGCCTCAAGGAGTTTCTCCTTACTTTCCGAACCTGCAACTGCCTTTTTCGCTTCTATAAGATTTCTCTCTATTTCTTCTTCAGCCTTTTCCTGCCTAAAAATCACAGCATTATATGAGCGGTAGAATGGAAGACAGAATTTAGCCGGATTAAAATATTTTGATTCCTGCGATGATTTTTCAAAATACCCGATTGCTTTATCCATTTCCTTTTTTAATCTTTCTTCACTTTCTGCTTCTGTGGCTTTGTAAATTGAAATTTTGCCAAGTGAATAATTGGCAGATACTCTTACATCGCTATCTTCGTCCTTTGTCAGTTCCAGCAGGTCTTTAGATACCTGTTCTTTATCAGTCATGTGCTGGAAGGCCATACAAAGCCCATTGGCAGCGCCCCCTCGCACTTCGCTGTTCTCGTCCTTAATAAGCGCAATCAGGTGTTTCGATGCCTGCTCCTTATCTGTAAGGTACTGGAATGCCGGGCCAAGCACATTGGCAGTGCGCCCTCGTACGTCGCTGTCCTCGTCCTTTGTTAATGCTAGCAGGTGTTTCGATGCCTGCTTCTTATCTGTAAGGTACTGGAATGCCGAGCCAAGCGCATAGGCTGCGCCCCTTCGCACTTCGCTGTCCTCGTCTTTAGTAAGTGCCAGGAGGTGTTTCGATGCCTGCTCCTTATCTGTAAGGTACTGGAACGCCGGGCCAAGCGCATTGGCTGCGCGCCATCGCACATCGCTGTTCTCGTCCTTTGTTAGTGCTAGCAGGTGTTTCGATGCCTGCTCCTTATCTGTAAGGTACTGGAATGCCGGGCCAAGCGCATAGGCTACACGCCCTCGCACATAGCTGTCCTCGTCCTTTGTAAGTGCAAGCAGGTCTTTCGATGCCTGCTCCTTATCTGCAAGGTACTGGAATGCCGGGCCAAGCGCATGGGCTGCGCGCCCTCGCACTTCGCTGTCCTCGTCCTTTGTAAGTTTCAGCAGGTGTTTCGATGCCTGCTCCTTATCAGTCATATGCTGAAATACCG
>DAOUWY010000254.1 GCA_030666885.1 Methanosarcinales archaeon | reverse complement strand
GTTTGATATTTAATTCCGTGTAATCTCAATTTTGAAGCCAATATTTGTAACAATAATGGATGAAGTGAAGAACTAGCGAGAAAAGCCGCTGCCAGTCTAATTACAACCATCTTAGATCGTAAACTGTATTGGGGATTGGCTACACTGTTTGCCTTTACCCTTCCCGGGTCCCCCTCCCGATCATCTCCGACCGCCCATGTGGTGTGGTGGCTGGCAGGCGCTTGGTGTTTTTCTCACTTAGTACCCTTAATGGTCAACCAGATCCCGAGACCAAGCTGCCAGAGTCCCACCGGACTTGCCAATATCACGAAAATGGGATACAATGTCACTTCAATACAGGGTAGCCAGAGCCCAACTGTAATCAGGATACCTGGGATTTCAAGATGGAGCTGGTCGAGAGATTTGACAGGGGGCGCAGTGAGAGGGGACCGTTAAAAAGTGCCTGTCGTTATCTTATCATTGCCCTTTTGTCATTTCACCTGCGATCAGTTCTGCCTGTTTAAGCACTGTTTCTGTCGCGAGTGCCTGCATATCAGGAGGGTAACCATACTGTCTCAATGTCCGTTTTACAATTACTCTTAATTTTGCCCTGACGTTTTCTTTTATTGTCCAGTCTATTGATGCATTTTGTTTAACTTTCTCATATAGAACAACTGCTAATTCCCGAAGTGTATCTTTTTGCATCAATTCCCTTGCACTTTCATTATCAGCTATTGCTGTATAGAAAGCATATTCATATTCTGATAAACCCATTTCTTTTGGTTCTTTGTCTATTCTTTTAATTTCTTTGCTGAGTTCAATTAATTCTTCAATTACTTCTGCTGCAGTTATCACCTTATTGTGATATCTCTTGATTGAATCCTCAAGCATTTCCATTAATGTTCTACCCTCCACCAGATTCTTTTTGATCCTTGCTTTTATCTCATCATTGAGTAACTTCTTTAAAACTTCAAGAGCGATATTTTTATGTTCCATACCCTGGACTTCTAAAAGAAAATCTTCCGAAAGTATCGATATATCTGGTTTTTTGATACCTGCTGCATCGAAAATATCTATCACTTGATCCGATACAAGAGCCTTATCAATAACTTGCCTGATCGTTGTTTCCAGTTCCTCGTCAGTTTTACCTGTACCGATGCTGTCAAACTTTACCAATCTCGCTTTGACTGCCTGGAAAAATGATACTTCCTCTTTCACGTCCATTGCATTTTCGTGCGGAATGGCTATTGAGAAGGCTCGTGAAAGGGCAGTTACTTCATCAATATATCGTTTCTTACCATCTTCAAGGCCTAGTATATGCTCTTGTGCTGCGAGTATTATTGATAATTTCATCGAAGTGTCTACTGTAAAATATTGGTTATAGGGGAAACCATGATACATTTGAGAAACAATTTCAAGTTTTTCCAGCATCAACACAACCGCCTGCTCTTGCAGAATTGCAGGATCACCTTTTCCCCCACTGTCAGAATAAAATGATAGCGCTTCTTTCAGGTCTGATGCAATTCCAAGGTAATCTACGATCAGGCCTGCCGGTTTATCTTTGTAAACCCTGTTTACCCGTGCAATTGCCTGCATGAGAGTGTGGCCCTTCATGGCCTTATCGATGTACATGGTGTGAAGGGGAGGAACATCAAAACCCGTAAGCCACATATCGCGAACGATGACCAGTTGCAATTCATCTTCCGGGTCCTTCATCCTTTCTGCCAAAACACGTCTGTGTTCTTTTGTTGTATGGTGTCTGGCAATCTTTGGTCCATCAGAAGATGCAGATGTCATTACTACTTTGATAACACCCCTTTTCAGATCATCACTGTGCCACTCAGGTCTTATTTTAATGATCTCATCATACAGATCAGCGGCAATTCGTCTTGACATTGCCACGATCATTCCCTTACCTTTGATCACTTCCTGGCGTTGTCCGAAATGGGTTACTATGTCCTCTGCAACCTGTCTTATTCGGGCTTCGCTTCCAATCAAAGCTTCAAGTTGCGTCCATTTTGCCTTTGCCTTCTGAGTTTCTGCAAGGTCTTCTTTTTCCAGTTCCCTGTCCAGTTCAGCTACCAGTTTTTTGCCATTCTTACTAAGAGCGATTTTTGCCAATCTGCTCTCATAATAGATTTTTACTGTTGCCCCGTCCTCAACTGCCTGTGATATGTCATAAATATCAACATAATTACCAAAAACCACTGGTGTGTTCACATCAGTTTTTTCAATTGGTGTGCCGGTAAATCCAAGGTATGTTGCATTGGGAAGAGCGTCGCGCATATATTTCGCAAACCCATACACAATCTTTTTACCTGTTATGTTTCCATGCTCATCTTTTTCATCAATGGTTTTTGCTTTGAAGCCGTATTGTGTTCTGTGTGCCTCATCTGCAATTACGATGATGTTACTCCTGCCAGAGAGATGTTCATAGACATTGCCTTCTTCTGGCTGGAATTTCTGGATAGTGGTAAAGACCACGCCTCCGGATGCAACCTTTAACAGTTCTTTTATGTGGTTGCGGTTTTGCGCCTGGACCGGGTCCTGCCTGAGAAGCTGTTTACATGCTGTGAATGTATCGAATAATTGGTCATCAAGGTCATTCCTGTCTGTGATGACCAGTATGGTTGGATTGTCCAGGACGAGAACGATCTTACCTGTAAAAAATACCATGGATAGTGATTTTCCACTTCCCTGCGTATGCCAGACCACTCCACCTTTACGGTCTCCGACTGGTTGTTGTTTTACACCTGCCAGGCCATAACCTTCTGGTGGTTCCATTAAGGGATGTGCTGTGGTACCAGCATCATAATTCACAGATGGATGCCGGTATCCTGTAGCTCTTAATGTAGATTCTACTGCTCTGTTCACTGCATAATATTGATGATAGGCAGCCAGTTTCTTCACCGTTTGTATGGTGATGATGCCGCTTTTTTGGTCTTCTTTTTTGGACTTTTCAAATACGATGAAGTGGCGGATCAGGTCTGGTAATATTTCAGTATTGAGCATTCCTTTGATCAAGGTTTCCAGTTGCCCGACCAGATGTGATGCCTCGGTTTTACCGTCTGAGGATTTCCATGCCATAAAGCGGCTGAATTCAGAAGAGAGTGTCCCTGCCTTTGCCTCCAGGCCGTCTGAGATGAGGATGAAACAGTTGTATGTAAAAAGACCGGGTATTGCCTGTTTGTAGGTCTGGATCTGCCTGAAAGCGGAATTTATTGTTGCGTTTTCATCGGCAGGGTTCTTAAGTTCTATAACAACCAGGGGCAGCCCGTTCACAAAAAGAATCACATCGGGGCG
>DAOUWY010000094.1 GCA_030666885.1 Methanosarcinales archaeon | reverse complement strand
TGGGTTCGGTCCGTATTATCCTGTCAAAGCCCTCGTCCATAACCCTGTACTGGCTCCAATATTCCATCCAGGGGCTGCGTTTTTTTATAATATGGTTGTCTCCGTCTGGCTGAAGGTAATACCCGGCCACTGCATGGACGGTCCTGTCCCCAACCATACTACCTATAAACTCCTTTGCCTTCTCTATGAACTGCGTGTCCTCGAATACCTCGTCGTCATCGATAAGTACAGCCAGATCCGAACCAATTATGTGGGGAATAAAAAGGCACAGGTTGCGGATATTGGAATATCCCTCAAGTTGCAGCAGTGGAAAATATTCATCCATGCCCCGGCTTTGCAGCAGGTCATGTATCTCTCCCAGATGGGACGGGGCGAACAGCTTTATATCCACATCGACAGTCCCGGAAGCTTTTTCGATAATACCAGCTACCTTTTCCTCAACTTTTTCCTCAATATCCACTGCCGTGGCCGCAGCGATCACCACCACCTGGAAATCCTTATCTTCCAGAATGTCCAGGCTTTGCAGTGCTCTATGCAGTGTACCATTCTCATCCAGGGGTGTGGGATGGTCATATACGGCATCCCCGGCTCTTACGCCATCCTTGCTTTCCCGTGCCCAGTACGACGGTATTACCATACAGACTTTCAAAGGTCCACCCACTTTCCCGATTTTACTATCTCACTTATTTTTATCCTACTTATTACTATCCCACTATAGTTAAACCTGACACCTTCACCGTGGGTGTAATAATATTACCCAGTACCCTCGTGTCAAGACCAGCACCGCAGATATTATGCAGCAGTTCAAACGCATTCCCGGTAACCATCATGGACTTTATCGGGCTGCCGATATCCCCGTCCTCAACCAGGAACGAATTGCGGGCTTCCACACTGAAATCCCCTGAAATAGGATTGGCAGTATGGGCTCCGATCACCGAACCCACCAGCACCCCTTTTTGCGTCTCAGCAATAATATCGCTGGCCGGATACTCTATCTTCAGGTTCCTGACATCAATATAAGTGGTCTGGGCATAATTACTCCTAACCGCATTGCCCGTAGACTCCACACCATCCTTACCTGCCGTATATTTATCATACAGGTAAGTACCCAGCACCCCGTTCTCCAGGATACGGTTGGTCCTTGACGGTGTCCCCTCATGATCCGAGCGGGCTGATCCTATACCCCCTTCAAGCAGAGCGTCATCTACTATATCCAGACCATCAGCACCTATTTTTTCTCCCAGTTTACCAGCCAGTGCCGAGCGCCCTTTTTGGATATTCTCGGAATTCAGTGAATTGATAAATGTACTTTCCAAAATATCGGCTATTGCATTTGGTTTTAGCAGTACGTCGGTCTTGCATGTATCAACACCCACACCCCCTACACCTTCAAGCGCCTGTCTGGCAGCCTCGCTGCCGATGCGGTAAAAATCAATATCAAGGTTACGGGAGACATCAAACTCATAAGCAGTGGACATCTCATTACCATCCCCTGCCCGGCACTCAATAAAACCATCAATACTTGTGGAAGCTTCCCTCACTTCAACACCATTGGAGTTCAGTATCACATAATCAGACCCTAAACATGTGAACTTCCCTGACGTGGGTTTTGCACCATCCAGCGATACTGCCCCATCGATCATCTTCATGGACAGGTCGATGCAGGTTTCCACATCTATATTGGCTATCCCGGGATCGTGAATGCCTTTTACCACCCTGTAATCACAAGCCTGCGGCAGTCCGGTCCAGTCAGGGTCGCTATGTCGCACCCTGGCCGAACTTGTAGCGGCTTTTGCCGCATCTACAATGCGCGCAGGATCATTTGTGGACGAAAAACCCACTGCTCCATTCACCACTGCCTTGACACCTATTCCCCGTGAAAAACTTTCCTTTGCAAGGTCGATCCTGTCCAGCTGGATGTCCACATTAATACTGGTGGCCATAAGCCCGAATACTTCCACCTCATCGGCACCTGAGAGCTCTGCAGCTTTTTGTGCCATTTCTGCCATGTCAAAAATAATATTGATATCACTATTCATCCGCTTCCCCCCACCGTTGCCTCTCTGACCAGGATATGCGGCGACCCATCGCACACAGGCGCAAGCTGCCCGCCTTTACCGCATCTGCCGGATGTCATTTTCATATCACCGGCAGCCATCTGTACGTGCTTCAAGATATCCAGTGTATGTCCTGACAGTGAAACATCCCTTACAGGCGTGGACAGTTCACCGTTCTCCACCAAAAACCCGCGCTCGGCATTGAACTGGAACACACCCTCGCCCGGATTCACCTGCCCCCCCCGGCTGCCGATCAGGTAAACACCGTCCTTTATTTCAGATAACATCTCCTCGAAACTGGAATCACCATTCTCTATATAAGTATTGCTCATCCTGATGATGGGGCGCGCCAGCCCCTGTGACCTGGCATTACCAGGCCGGCCAGTACCCGGAAATTGTGCAGCCGTCTCCCTGCTATGCAGGTAAGACTTCAGTATACCCTCTTCTATCAATGTAGTGGGTCCGGATTCGACTCCCTCGTCATCAACAGGATAATAGCCGTACCCGTGCATGGACGGATCGTCCATAACAGATATACAGGAAGAGGCGATCTGGCTTCCGATCTTGCCTGCAAGGATGGAATTCCCCTCTGCTACATGGTCTGCCTCTGTTGCATGACCCACAGCCTCATGGATGAACACACCTGCCAGTTCCTGGTCAAGTATCACAGGCATCCTGCCTCCTTTTGGCACACTGGCCGATAACAGGTCCCTTGCAGTATTCCCTGCCGTCTCTGCCAGTTCCAGGGCGTCGTACCTGTCGAACAGCTCATACCCGCACACATTGAACTTACTCTCCCTGCCCATCTGGAACACGCCATTGCGTGAAGCTACGGCAGTTACTGCAAATCCTGTCCGAACTAAGCTGTATGAAGCCTCCAGACCCTCGGAGTTACTATATTCCACTTCGGTCACACTTTCGGAATACATTACAGTGGAACTTGACACGTCCTGTATCTTTGCCCTTTTGTGAATCTCAAGTAAAAGTTCTACTTTCTCCTCAATAGGAACATCGGCAGGGTCTTTTTCAACTACCGGAAGGTCATGTATCAAAGGAGATTCCACCCGGGCCAGTTTGATATCCTGTCTCGGAGATATTCTATGTGCCTGGCCGGAAAGCTTTGCTGCAGAAAACAGCAAGTTTTCAGGATCCCCTATATTGTCGGATGAGACTATACCCCAAGAGCCTTTGACCAGTGCACGGCATGCTGTTCCGCTGGTATAGTTATTTGATATTTGTTCTATTTCACCATTATCTATAAAAATGCTAAGTCCTGAACTTCTCAGTACCCTGGTGTCATGGAAATCAACCTGTTGTGTGTTCAAAGTATATCCCTGCCTATTGAGGTGCCGGCACCGGCGATACTGGAATATTATCAGTCAGACCCAGGTTCAGCTTTGGAAAGGCGTATGATTTTTTTATGATCTTGATCAGTTTTTTCTTTTCAGGCCCAATAAGGCTTTTATCCAGTACCTCGGTGATATTGCTAACAGGAATTATCTCGATCTTGTCCTTGTATTCATCCTCGATCATGACATCACCCATGTTTGATCTGGGTATGATCACGGTCTTGATACCAGCCTGGACCGCAGCCTCTATCTTGTAGGTCACACCCCCAACCGGAAGTACGTCACCCCTTACTGACAGAGACCCGGTCATGGCCACTGACTGGTCCACCGGGATGTTCTCGAAAGCTGACAGCACGGCAGTAGCTATACTGATGGATGCACTGTCGCCTTCCACTCCTTCATAGGTACCGATGAACTGGATATGTACATCCATTGTCCTGGTGTCGCTGCCACTTACCTTCTTGATCAGGGCTGATACGTTATCAACAGCTTCCCTGGCAATCTTCTTGAGCATACCAGTGGCTATGATCCGTCCTTCGGAGCTGGACTGGGCAGGTGTCACCTCTGCCATTATCGGAAGCATGATCCCTGAATCGCTGCCCATTACCGCAAGGCCGTTAACCCTTCCCACCTGGCTGCCTTCCTGTTCGAACATCTTGTAATCCTTTCTCCGTTCAAGGTACTGGTCGGCAAGCTGCTGTTCCACAGACCTGGCAATGCTCTTTGCCTTAAGCACATGTTCTGCAAGTGTCATACCGGCATTTTCGGAGTGAGCAATATCACCCGCAACCCTGACAAGACCGCCCAGGTCCCTCAATTTCAGCGTTAAGTGTCCCTTCCTGCCTGCCCGGCGCCTTGCTTCCAGGATGATCTCTTCTGTAGCACTCCTGTCAAAATGGGGTATTTTACCATCCCTTATAACTTCCTGTGCCACGAACCTGACAAGTTTTTGCCTGTTCTCGACATTATCAGGTATGGTATCGCTCATGTAGACCTCGTAACCGTAACCCTTGATCCTTGAACGCAGTGCTGGATGCATTCCCCTCAAAGCATCAAGGTTACCGGCTGTGACCATGGTGAAATCACAGGGAACAGGTTCTGTCTTTACCATTGCGCCCGAGGAACGCTCGCTCTGGCCAGTGATGGAAAATTCCTTCTCCTGCAGGGCTGTCAGCAGGTTCTGCTGGGATTCCAGCCCAAGGGTATTGATCTCGTCTATGAACAGTACACCTTTATGTGCCTTATGTATGGCTCCGCCTTCCACCCTGTCATGGGCCGGGGTCTCCAGTCCTCCGCTCTGGAAAGGATCGTGCCTCACATCACCCAGCAGGGAACCTGCATGTGCGCCTGTAGCATCAATGTATGCGGCTTTTTCCTTATCTGCATTGGATACCAGTAGTTTTGGTATGTATGCCTCTTCTTTTGGCATGAACTGGCGCATGACCATGAAGATCAGTACGGCAGCGATGATACCCCAGATCAACGTTCCGGTATAAAATGAGTAAATAATTATGCCGAACACGAACATCATGATGAACATGTTGCGGGCTTGCATCCGTTTTCTTGCTTCCAGTTTGTGGGCGTCCACAATCTCCTTGCCCTTGCCGGCAGGCACTACCCTTATCTTCGGTGTATTGTTGTCTTCAGGATTATTATATACCAGGACATCCTGCAATTCCTCTTTTGGTAAAAGATCCGCCATTGCCTTGGCCAGCATTGACTTGCCGGTACCAGGTGTACCCAGCATCATAACATGCCGCCGCTGGTTGGCCGCCTTTCTTACTACTTCCACTGCATGTTCCTGTCCTATAACCTGGTCGATCAGGTTCTCAGGAACCTGGATATCGGCGGTGGATCCAATATCAAGTCCACCCAGAAGGTCATTAGTAGATCCAGAATCATTTTTATTAGTATCTGCCACGTTATTCTCCTTTAATATAATTATACATTATATAAATATGTTGTGCGTTTTTTCTATATCCTTCTATCTGCTTATTTGTTTATATACTTAATTTAGCCGAATTGTCAGTCTATTTGATTCAAGCTATTTCCAGGTATCCCTGAAAACCAGTAATGTCGGTTTTCGCCAGAGTTAAATAGATTATTGCACAACAGTATTTGCATGAACCATGATAAGGGGTTGTCAAAAGAGGAGATCATACAAAAGGTAGTAAAAGGAGAGATGAAACTCCATGCCATTGACAAGTTCGTGGATGCCAGGGGAGCAGTGGATATAAGGAGAAAAGCGACAGAGTGCATGACCGGTACAGCACTTGATAACGTGGGCCAATTCTCCATCGATGAAACAGAAGTTGCAAAACGCAATATTGAAAATATGATCGGTGCAATCCAGATACCTCTTGGAATAGCCGGGCCTGTTACTATCAATGGTGAATATGCAGACGGGAATTATTACTTACCACTGGCCACAACAGAAGGGGCACTGGTAGCCAGCACAAACAGGGGTTGTTCTGTGATCTCGTCGTGCGGCGGTACCAATGTCAGGATTTTCAATGACGGCATGACCCGTGCACCCGTTTTTACTGTAAAGGATGTGGTCCGGGCCAGGGAGTTCGTTGACTGGGTCAATGATCCCGGGAACTTTGAGGCAATGAAGGCAAAGGCATCCGGGACCACTAGGTTCGGGGAACTGCTTGACGTGATGCCCTTTGTGGCAGGGAACAATGTGTATCTCAGGTTTAGGTTCGATACCAAGGATGCTATGGGCATGAACATGGCAACTATTGCATCCGAGGCCATTTGCGATTTTATAACAGGCCAGCTTGATGTGGAACTGGTATCACTTTCAGGCAATGTATGTACTGATAAGAAACCCTCGGCTATCAATAATATTCTGGGCAGGGGAAAGACTGTTGTTGCAGATGTGGTCATTCCTGGAAATGTGGTCAGGCAAAAGCTAAAGACAGAGCCCGGATCAATGGCAACGGTCAATTACAGGAAGAACCTGCTGGGTTCGGCCAGGGCAGGAAGTACAGGATTTAACGCACATGTGGCAAACATTGTTGCAGCCATGTACCTGGCCTGCGGCCAGGATGCTGCCCATGTGGTGGAGGCCAGCAGTGCGATCACCAGCATGGAACTTACGGATGAAGGAGACCTGTACTGCAGTGTGACTCTGCCTGCCATACAGGTTGGTACGGTGGGAGGCGGTACAGGTATTGCCACCCAGCGCGAGTGCCTTGAAATGCTGGGGGTGGCAGGAGCAGGAGATCCACCCGGTACCAATGCTAAAAAACTTGCCGAGATAATAGGCGCAGCAGCACTGGCAGGTGAGATATCCCTGATAGGTGCCCAGGCTGCAGGACACCTGGCGCGGGCACATAAAAAGATGGGCAGGTGATGAGGGAACATGGAAAAACGAGATCATTCACTGTTCGACCAGAAATGTCCCACCTGTGGCAGCTGGATGGAATCCATTGTCACTAAAAGTACCAAGGGCAGAGAAGTGATCACTTACTCATGTAACGAGTGCGGCCTGAACTATAGTGTGGATAAGTGACTTCTTATATCATCATGTAACATTTTTTTTAACGTATAGAGACTGTCCAACAATTACTGCCAGTAATATTTTTTTACATTTTCAGAGGTTGCATTTGCTTCTGATTATACGTAATCAGCTTGAGAGGAGTTAAAAGCTAAAGTATTTATTAAATAACTACATATATAAAAAAGGTGATAATAAAAATGGCGAGATTAACTTATGCCCAGAAACTTGCTTTTTCCCAGACAGTCGCACAGTTTATTCGTGATAGTACAACCGAACTGAAAGATAGCGGCTTTGATCCGGAAAAAAAACTTAC
>DAOUWY010000002.1 GCA_030666885.1 Methanosarcinales archaeon | reverse complement strand
CCGAAAGCATTACGGTCCACATTGATATCCATTAACCCCAGCAGCTGCTGCCCTGTCCGTATAACCTGCTCGCCGCCACCCTTTGCCAGCAGTACCAGGCCGGCACAGGTGCCCATTATAGGTTTATCTGCGGCGGCGGCTTCCTTGATCTCTACATCTATGCCCTCACGGGCCATGAGCCGCCCAAGTGTGGTACTCTCGCCACCTGGCAGGATAATGGCGTCACATGTTGGTATGGTGCCGCTTTGGCGTACAGGGAGCACTTCTCCCAGGATGCCCATATCTTCCATTGCTTTGTTGGCAGATTCAATGTGTTCTTCCACATTTCCCTGTATAGCAATTACTGCAATTCTCATAGTATCGTTTTAAACTCCAAAATAACGGATAGGGTCCTTCACTTGCCGTATCATTTGGCTCCTATGAGCCGTCAATAATACTTGTATTTATCTTTACACACTTGTGTAGCGTTGGCGAGACTTTTAACTGTCTTGAATAAACTTTCAATGATATTTAACCAATATGCATGTTTTGGAGTAAATATGAATTGAAAATCTTAATAAGTATACTCTGCACTCATCTGCAATTGTGTATGCAGTCGCAACTTTTGATATTTTGCAAATTTTTTGAACTTTATATATCTTATTGGAGCATGAGCCTTAAGTTGCCGGAAAAGTACCACCCTGCTGCCCTTAAGGCTGCGGCAGGGGCAGCTAAATACCCAAACCCAACATCCCGCACATCAGCATCCGAACACAGGCACCAGTGCAAGAGGATGAATTCAGTAGGAAAACGATGATAAAGGAGGAAAAAAGATATTATTCCTCTTCTACTTGATCATTCAACCCAAGCTCTCGAAGGGCAATTTTAGTTTCTTCAAGCTTTTGATTTGAAATTCCATTTTCTGAAGCAACTTCCACTTTAAGAATTAATCTCAAATTATTTTCATTAGCATACTTGGATAGGACTTTCGTATAGAAATTCATCCATTTTTGTGAAGGTACCTCACCATCCCATGTTAATTTATGCACAGTATTTACAATTGGCGAAGAAGTAGATACTGAACCCGGAAATCCACCGTCTGGTTCTTCTGTAGGAGGGACAATTACACCACCAGTTGGATATCCTTCATCCCCCCCCTCTGATGTTGGTTTAGGCTTATCAGATGACATTGAAGACTTATATGCTTCTGCAACCTGTTTGGTGATAATAAACATATCATCGGAAATTTCAACATCACTGGAAATAAGACTCCTTTCATAAGTAAAAGGACTATATTCACCAGCTTCATTTTTCCCGACATAAGCAACAATTCCACCAGATACTCCACGTGCAACCGTCTCTTTAATAGAGTCAGTATCTAGAAGTCTTGGGAACTGTGGCGAAGCAAAGAACATGTCTCGCACAGATTTTATACTCCATTCCTTAAAGGCAGGTGGCCATTTCCGAATTAAGAAATTGGGACTAATCCCCTCTTCAATATCTCCATCCTGACGCAATCGATTGAGAATCATGGAAACTATAGAATCAGCTGCACTTGAATGAACAAGACCGAGATCTACATGTCTTGTTTTATTTTCTTTATCGAGCAGCAGGATATTTTTATAGGTTCTCCAGACAGACTCTTTCAGATCACGCTTTGCCCTGTTAAGATTCTCATCCAATTGTCGTTTTTGTGCTTCGTCTATCCGCAGTTCATCTTTCTCATCTTTAATATCTTCCCAAGCTAACAGTTTACGAGCATTTTCATTAAGGTCGGTAGGAGATTCTGGGACAGCCCAAATAAGAGCGCTTTTAAAGGTTCTCGCTGATGTTCCATATTCTTTGGTATAAAGATCAATCAACTCAAGAGTTTTATCACCTTCTAAAAGTGAATAGTCCGGCGGCAAGACAACGAGCCTCAACGAAGCTGTATCAGGGATTTGTCCACTCTTTTCAGGGAAAAAGGTTCGATCTATTTCCCTTCCCGAATTAAAAACATTGGTAATTTCTGCAAGTATTCTTTCCTTGATCTTAGGTTGCTGGATAGTAGCTCTTCGATCTGCCAGGATTTTATTAAGATTTGGCGTCAGACCAAAGCGGTATCGATTTCTTTCAACCTGCAGATAATAACAAGATTCTCCTAATGTTTCAAGTACTGTTTCAATATTACCAAGATCTAAATCCGGTTTTGCAACTGCCAATCTAATCTCAGGAATTGTGGCTTCTGTTTTAGTTTGGCCTCCATTTGATTCAAAGAAGATTGTGGTTGCTGCCTGTTGATGCAATCTTGCTTTTTTGATTGAGTCAATAGCCTCTTTGTCGAGCTTGACAGCATGTGCATCAGCTTTCCCACTGATATCAGTTGTTACTGCTACTTCCATACGTGATTCGCCCAGCTGTTCCATAAGGGCGGCCCTGAACTGGGGTTCATCAAGAGGGGCAGTGCCTAACGTAATTAAAGGATCACGGTGTGCACCCGTGAATCCTTTTTGATAAGCTTCTGAAACCCATAAAGCCAATAACCTTAAAACTCCCCTGGTCTGTTGAAAACGGGGTAAACTTTGCCATTTGCGTTCAAAGACGGATAGTACGGTGGGATGGAATGGGTAGGCTGCAGAAAAAGCCTCTTTAGCATGGTCTACTGGAAAATCTCCTACCTGATTGCGGTGTTCTATAATCCAGTTGGAATATTCAGATATGGTCTTTTTTGCATCATTGGGAATACCGGACCATTCAAAGAGCCTGCGGCGAATGATCTCGGAAGTCTCGTTTTCTGCAGACATAACCATAGCTTTTCCAACCCTGTCCAGCATCTTTTTGAAACGTTCATAATCGGAGTGGTCTTCTGTGGTCATTTCTAATTCGGACGCAGGTATTGAAACCACAAGCACGACTCTGTCCTGCCCTCGCGCTTCTTCGGACAGGTTCTGTAAGAAATTATAGAACTGTGTCACAAGACCCATCTTTCTGAATCGGGAGATATAGTTCATCAACTCATCCATTAAGATCAAACAGGGACGGTCCTTGGGCAGGAATTCTCGAATCACATCACTGCCAGGAGCGATTAATTGTTTATCATGTTCTTCTACAATCTTGAATGATTCTGTTCCTCCCAATTGCCATGCAATCTCGCCCCAGGGAGTTTTTCGCAGAGGTTCCCCATTTTTACCTCCGCGTCCGGTAATTGAATCGAATTCAGTACCTACGAAAACAGCTGTTGCAGCCTGTGGGATACTATTGACTTCTGCTCTGCCTAAAATATTGCTCACACCCATCCATGATGTAGCTGCTGGACCATTTCTTGCCAGATGGTATAACAAAGCCAGAGCATGAGTCTTACCACCACCGAACTGGGTGGTCATATTGAATACGGCCGAGGTTTCAACCTTTATCCCTGTGAAACGGCGCACAACTTCGGCAGATAAGGTTTCAAGACCTTTTGTTAAGTAGGTGCGCTCAAAAAACCGTACAGGATCTTGATAATCGTCCGGCGCACTTCCATCTCGTATTTTGTCCAGATGAACTGCAAACTCTGAGGCATCCAGAGGCCTTCCTTCTCTCAGATCTTCTCTGGGAGTTACGACTTTATACCAGGGTTTAAGAGCCATTTTAATACATCCTAATACTATTCTGAAATATGTTGCCAAACTTTGTGTTTTTTATTTGTTCCAGGGTTCTATTATAACGATAGAATATAATTAACTTTGTTATGAATTTTTATTTTATTTGTAATATTAATTTAATTGAAATGTCCCTGTATTAATATCAACCGTCCACCACTTGAAGAATCCATAGGGGAAAGTTCCCGAATCATCACGACTTCCCACAATAACAATAGTCTGTCCTTCAAGTTTCAAACGGTTTTCGAGTTCCATAGCATGTATTACATCATCACGGAGAAATCTGACCAAAGCTGATCCTTCATCAGAACTTCTGCGATAGCAAAATACAACTTTCAGATCAGCACGGACACACAAGACTTTCCAGAGAGAATAAGCAATACGATTATTGTCTTTACTGTTTTCAAGCTCAAAAACTGCAACAGGATATCGCCATTGTTTTGCCCCATCAGAAAAGGCCATTACATCCAGGCTGAGATATTCAAATTGGGATATGGGAAGCAGCTGTAGATTATGGCCTATGGCAGTCGCCTGTAATTCGATAGCTTCACAGGATTTAACAACTACAGACGTCAGTTCCTTCGTCCAGTCTCCAAGCTGTTCGTTAAGTGCAGCATCTTTGAGTGGGGCTGCATTCTCATGTTGCTGTAATGTCTGTAAGAATGCTGTCTGCCACTGTCTTACAATGTTCTCCATGATTAAAATCCTAATCCGTTCTTTCTTGTAAGGACACCATCTCTTTTCACCATTCCCACTCTGATACAGTGTTGAGAACGCCTGCGTCAGCTTCAAGAAGCACTCATCTCGCCTGATGCCATCCTTGGAAAGGCAGCATTTTAGGCATTCATTTTTCCAGTGGCGAAAAAAATCAAAATTACTCCCTTGATTGAACTTTGATTTTATCCATAGATTCTTTTGCCCAGATGATTCCTAAATCCCGGGCATCTTCAGATACTTCAGACATTTGTTTTTCAAACGACTTAGGTAGATATCTTTTTTTAAATTCTGTTATAGAATAAAATGTCTTTTTCTCTTTATTTGTTACCTTCGTTGCCATCTTCGATCTCCTCCTTATAGTAATTAGCAAAAAATTGTGGATTTAGTTCAGGTTTGAAATAATGTTTTCTTTTAAATTTCAGCGGTCATTTTGGTAATACCTGTATCATTTATTCTGCGTAGTTTACTTTAACCTTATCGCTAATTGTTATTGCAGTTTATAAATTGAAGTTCCCTTATTCAGAATCCTAACCCTTTCTTCTTGGCCATCACACCGTCCACCCACCGTTTTTCATTTGAATTGGAAGGGTAGAGAGCAGAGAGTGCCTGGGCAAGCCTCCAGAAGCGGTCATCCCGTCCCACACCGTCCTCTACCAGAAACCGCTTCAATGCTTCGCCACGACCCGTTGCAAAGAGGATCATGGCCTGGTGAAGGCGGTCAAGTACCGTCGTCCCGGCTGGCGGTGCTTTCATATCACCCCAATCTTCATCTTCTTCGATAACCTCATCCAGGAGATTGGAAAGGGTGAGCTGTTTTCCTTTTTTCTTTTTCCGACCTTTCGGAGTTTGGCCTTCTTCTTTGCCAAAGAGATAGGTGGTACGTTCCTCTACAGGCAAGAGCCGGGCTTTGTCTCCTTTCGTCTCAACCAGTTTGGTGAGGTTTTCCAGATGAGCACCCAGTCCCTGTGCGATCTTGCGAGCCGCATCGTATTCCAGGGTGAAACCGCCAGAAACGGTACTTTTTGAATCTTCAGAATCTTCATCACTGATTACAGTCTTACCATTACCGTTCCCGTTAACACTGGTGGAAAGAGTCCACAGCCACATGGCAGTCAGGCGGGCATCTTCTTCAAATCCAGTGGTATCGGCACCCTTGAATATCATATTCAGAGCTTCTTTTGCTACGGCAGCCCACACGTGCTCAAGGTATTCCTTGAGGGTGACCTGCTCGCCACTGGCCTTTTCCACGCTGGAATAGCGGGAATATATCTCAAGGGCAGGACCCAGGCAAGCGAAGATGGCGTCTGCACCAGTAATTTTTTCCTTATCAAGTCGTTTCATCCATTCATGGATGCGATTTGGGAGTTCCTTCAGGACGTCACGCCAGTCACCGATGTTGTCAATACGGAGAGAACCGTCTGGATTCTCGCGGGGGCGACAAACAAGATGGACAGATGAGGCAAGAGAAGCTGTATTTTGAGAATTAATTCTACCAGGCCGTTCAGTATCAATTGGCCATGATCCAGTAATAACCCATCCAGCATTTATCATAGCTTGTATCTGTGCTTCCCAACCACGAGTAGATTTATGAGCAAATACTACAATTCCTATGCCGTTTGGGGTTAAAATACGCCTGCCTTCAGCCATAGATTTTTCCATTTTTTCTTCAAATTCATTTTTTTCAGTTATTGAATTAGGATGCCAGACAATTGCTTGCTCATTCTTAGGAGTAAGGTTACTTTGGAAGAGTTCTGAATGATATTTTGATAAATTACGTTTAAGCCAAACAAAGAAAAAATCAGAAAGATCAGCATATGCCACAGAATCATAATAAGGTGGATCTGTGAAAAAACAATTAATAGAAGCGTCAGGAAGCGGATGTGAAATAGAGGAACTTAATTGTACATTACCAATTTGTTGAATTATTGATTCATTGTTAATAGTCGATTCGAATGCATTAATTCCACCATTCCAATTAGCTCCAACATCATTAAATGGATTAGTCTCCATGAAATCCCATACCATTGGAAGTGCTTGTCTTCCAAAAGTATGAACAACTCCACGTCCACCAACAACGTTCAATAAACATAAAGATGAATTGAAATCAGCCAGTCTATTCAATATTAATGCCAAACATGTTTGTATTGAAAGTGCGAAATTTTCGTCATAATCAGGTGAAAAATTTTGCCTTAACTCGCTAATTAAGCGAGAAAAGGTGGTCAATGCTAATAATTGTCGTGGTGTAAAAAGATCACTCCATTGTTCCATCCCATACAAAATAACACTACCAACTGCACGATGCCCTTTATTTGAAGGTGTTGGTTCGTCTGGCAGAAGACTAAATTCCCCTTCATAATTTCTTTTACGACGTTCCATTTCTTCATTTGCTTTTTTTACTGCATCTATATCTTTCATTGTAGGTAAGCGATATGACCTATATCCAGTTTTTGAATTTTCAAAACGGATTGCTATTAATTGTGCATCTTTTGCTCCGCCTTGTCGCTTTTTTAACTGCTTACGTACTGATTTTACATGAGTTGTAAATCCGCAGCATGGGCAAGTAGCACTCCCACGCTTAACTGTACCTTCCTTTACATCATGAGTTTTGGCATTCTCAATAATCTCAAAATCTACTCCCTTCTCTTTGGATTTTGGAATAATTCGGAGAGCTATAGACCGACTGCTCTTTTTAGCTAACCATAAAGATCGCATCAATGGCACCTCAGCTCCACATCCTGGACCTTCACAAATAATAGTCCGCGCCCATAGATACGCTATCGGTGTTGTCCCATCCAGATCTTGAGGATAAAACTCTGCCAATTCTTTCTCAGCCTCCTGCTTTACCCAGTCACCCCATTTTCGCACCTCATCTGCAAGATGCTGGCCGTACTTTGGAAAATACTCAAGCACTACTTTATTCAACAACACTGCCACAGGGTTCAAATCACTTGCAAAAGCATCGGCTCCCACCCGCAGTCCTTCTAGTGGAATGGAGCCCCCGCCTGCAAATGGGTCCGCCAACAGCGGTCTGGTTCCCGGGCTGCCACCCAGCGCCTCATGAGCGGTCTGGGTCAATGCTCGGCTGGTCTCCAGATACTCTTTCTTTGTCGAGTTGTCCCAGTTAGCAAAATCTGCAATAAAATCAAGCAGAGCCTTGCGAAGTTCCAACGGATCACCAAAATCCCGATCCTCCACTCGCATTGGGTCCCAGAATGCCTGCATGAGTCCAGAGGCCTTCTGTTTGAACTCTTCCGGACAAAGTGGATCACTCGGATCAGGCCACAGGGCTGCACATAGTACTGCTCTGCATGCTGCCAGGGGCCTGCGAGCCCACCAGATATGCAGCGTGGAGATATGGCCGTGGCGGATGCTTTTTTCACGGCGGGCGTGTTCGCTGATCTTCTTGATGGGAAGGTCGACTTCTATGAGGCGTTTGGGATAGTCGGTCATGTTGTTTTTACATTGTAGGACTTTTCAACGATTTGATCAACCGCCATCACAGCTTCCTGGGCTTCATCTATCTTAACATGAGGCTTGAGTCGGGTGATACATTGCGCACGGGACTCAAGGCTGCCGTCAGGTTCAATTTCTCTGGTCACCAGAAGCGCAGTAGACAGACGTTCAAGCTCAGATACTTTTTTATCTCCGAACTGCTCAGCCACAAATGCTATCTGGGAATGATACTTTTTCACAGTTACAGCAAAATTCCTCTTTATGAGGTCACTGCTATCGCCGGGAACTAAACTGGGACCATACGGGCGGGGTTGAAGCTGTACGTCAAGCAGCCTGTCTGCCTGCATGGCTGTGAGTTCTTTACTCAGATCAAATGAGAACGGTCCGTGCTTATACAGGACAAATTCAAACCCGAGAGGAACCCTGAATAATTCCTGAATAAAGTATGTTGCCTTCTGAATATGGGTCTCACCGCACCAGCTCCCGTTTACTTTCAAGTTTTCGATCAACGATAAAATAACAGCATCACGCTGTAATCTTTTCATGAGTTATCTTCCTCCTTTAATGATATAATAGATTCAAGATTCTGTTTTTTCCATATTTGCGCATCCTCACGCAATTCATGATCGATAAATACGTAGTCAACTGCAACAATCGGGACGTTCTTTAATGTGTCTGATAATTCCAGAGATGGTACTATCCGCCCATCATCAGTAAGAACTGGGAATTCATGCCCTTTATTGCTTTGCTTGTATAGATCGATCCTCACTTTTTTTTCTCCATACTCTTCACATACCGCTTCAAATATGGCATTTGCAGCATCTGGATTTTTCTCAAAATCCTTAGGGTTGCGCTGGTACAGCAGTTTAAAATGCTCACGATTAACGATTCTTCTTGCCGGGTCATGGCCCCTAAAGCTTTCATCTCTTGCTGCTCTGGATAATTCAGTTAATATTTCATTATCAGTTAATTTAAGGTAATCCTTGAGAGTGGTGTGAAAGTAATCAGATGAAAGCCATTCTTTCAGAAAGTCTTTAAGATGAATATCATAAATACGGCGAACTGGATGAAAATAAAGCTGTGTAAACATGAAATACCTGGCCAGTAGCAGTGCTTCAGCCGAATGGAGCCCGCCCTGTTCGATACCCAGTACCGGTTCGAGAGAACCGTCCTCTTCCTTTGGCAAAATACGTATAGTATCAATAAGTCTGTAATGGTCGAATTTTCCATATGCAACACCGGCATGATGAGAATCACGCAGTAAATAATCCATACGATCCACACCAAAGGAATTGCCTGTGATTATTTCGGAAAGAATAGCTTCCCAATCATTAAATCTGGCATCTCTATAACTATTCTGGCCGACAGCAAGTTTGGCCACATCTTCAGAATTTACTTTTATGTCATCCCATATGGATCTCATTTCATCACTGCGGATGATCTCCAGTGTGAGACGTTCATGGTCCCAACCTTCAGGGAGAAGTTCCTTTTCAGCAGTATGGGAAAAAGGCAAATGTCCGAGATCATGACACAGGGCAGCCATGCGAAGTACCAGCCTCCAGTATACATGCTTGTATGAATCCTTCGGAGGGACCACATTTCGAACACTGTCATGAATGATATTTATGGGGTTAGTAATTATATCATAAACCCTACCAGCAAGCTCCATTACGCCAAGAGAATGCTCAAATCTCCGGTGGGTGGCTCCAGGATACACAAGATAGGTAAGACCCAGTTGATGAATATACCGAAGTCGCTGAAAAGGACGTGAATCAAGTACTTCCCGTTCGTGAGAGTCCAGATGAATAAAATTGTGTATTGGATCACGGATTTCATGAATGTATTTTGCCATTATTGTTCCGCCTCCAATATCTCCTCAGCATTAACATGATAATGCTCAATAGTAATCAATGGTTCCCATTCCAGCCTTGAAGGATTCTGGATCACATGTACTATCGGAGTCGATGAGCAGTTAAATACCACATAGAGCCAATAGTCCTTCTTCAACCGTTCTGCTGTTTTATACTCATTAGTCGTAAGTGCAACCTCTCCAACATCACTTCGCCCCTTCACCTCAATGAACCGAACATTAATAGCAGTCTGCGGATCTTCAGGATGGGGTTTGCGTGAAATAAGATCAAAACCTCTATTTTCCTTTTCAACACTCTCTACCTTCCAGCCCCGTGATTCTTCATAATCGATCACCGCCTGAACAGCAATTTCTTCAATCTCATCATCCCGGACCATCGGTGCAATACCTGGTGATGAGCGTTCCGGATGGGGAAGCACCCAAGCACTGCCGTGATGCCGGATATCAGCTATAGTGCAGTATCGCTCCTGCTGCAATTCCTCTCGTCTCCCTTCAAGGCGGCCATTCAGTTCAAAGAGGCGGTCTTCAAACTGCTTGATTCGACCATCAAGACCGGATTCTGTTGAACCTGCCTCCTTTTTCTGGACAAGTTCGGCAAATTGGATTTGTACCCTATCAATGATAGCATTCAGGCTAATCTCCATATGCTTAGATATTGTCTTAATTTCCTTTTCCCGCTGAACAGTTATCTCATCAAGGAACGGCTGAAGAGCCTCATTTACAAGGGTGTTTTCAATTTGATCTCTACTGGGAAGAACCACATCATCAGGTATTTGAGTCCCTACTGGGGCAATGGCCAAATCAAGCAATATTGTCGGCTGCCTGATGGCGGTCATTCCACTCATAGATGTTTCAACTGCAAACAAACGCCGGTGCAATACATTTCCCCGACCGTCACGAATTGCTGCAGAAAAAACATCCAATTTGGCAGGTTCACTTCTGTGAATATCAAAAAATACTGCCCCTCGTTGCAGATCGTTTTGTACTCGCTGCATAACATCTTCCCGCACACTCTCAAAAAGCGGGTGTCCAGGAGTTGCCCATTCTAATGTGGGATCTTCCTGTAACTGCTCCTTATCAAACACAATTTGTTTATATTCACGCCCAAGTTTTCCAAACCGCGGTTCGAACCTTTCACCAATAGGCCACAATGTCCTTGGAATACGGCCAATATGGTAAATGTGTGGCTTCCCTTTCACTTCTTTACAATTAATTCCAGCTAGTGGAGCAGCCTGAATAAAGAAATCTTCTATAACCTCTGGTACCAATCGGCGTTCTTTTGCTTCGGCTTTTTTACCTATCAATGCACTCAGATTGAGTTCACGCCTGGCAAGTCCTTCAAGAGCTGAGTTTGTAATTCCTCTGAAATGATCCGTATCAACCTGCTCAACGATCCGGTTCTTAATTGCATCTTCTGTAAGGTTGCGAGCATACATATCCCTCAACATGCGCTCCAGCTGGTTTGAAGGAAACACATCTCCCAGCACATTGAATATCTTCCCTGTCCTGCCCGGGTCCAGGTCATCTTCAATCTGTTTAAGCCGATCAAAGAGCTTCTGCAATACCCGCCCTTCCCGTGTATTAGTAGAAACAAAATTAATAATGAGACAGTCTTTCTCCTGTCCATAACGATGAATACGACCCATACGCTGCTCAAGCCTGACTGGATTCCAGGGAATATCATAGTTGATCATAAACCAGCAGAATTGAAGATTGATACCTTCGCCTGCCGCTTCTGTGGCTACCATAATCTGGGCATCCTCCCGGAATTTAACCTCAGCGTGCAAGCGTGTTCCCGGCATATCCCTGCTTCCAATCTTCATACCGCCATGAATCTGGGTAACATTTAAATCCCATGATTCCAGCTTTTCAACCAGATATTCCAGTGTATCTTTATGCTCTGTAAAAATGAGAAGCTTCATCTTAGGGTCTTTGAAAATTCCTTTTTCAGTTATTACTTGTTTAAGTTTTATGAGCTTGGATTCAATTTCTCTCTGCTCAAGTACCACTGCTTGATCAATCAGTTTATTAAGTTGGATTATGTCCTCTTTAAGAGCGATTGGGTCAACTGAAGCCACTACTCCTTCCAGTTCATCAATGATTGCCTGCTGCTCTTCTTCGGTAAAATCCTCAAAATCTTCTGGTATCTTTTTTGCAATCTGGTCTTGTCGATAACCTTCAGGATCTTCTATAATTTTTTGACGTTTATTCCCCATTCGTTCAAGAGTTCTTCGAACCGCATATATGCTGGAGGCAAATCGCCGTTGCAGCATTGCCATGGTAAAGCCCAGGGCTCTTCCACGTGGTGAATCGTCTGTAGAAGCTCTAATGGATTGGTCTTCGACATACCGTGTCAAAGCATCGTAAAAATCCCATTCTTCTTCATCAATTTGAAATTCAGAGGTTTGAACCTCACGATTTGTAAAAATCTTCTTTACATGGCCAGTTTCAGGGTCAGGAAATGTGACCAAGGCTTCTTTGGTGCGCCTGAGATAGAAGGGGGCATAATTGCGCTGCATGGCTTCTTCCAGGCTTGCCACATCACCATAAACATCCTTATCCAGCAGTTCAAGGAAAAGACAGAAATTCTTAGGGTCCCCTTTGTGCGGAGTTGCTGTCATAAGCAGATAATGATCTGTCATTTCTGACAAGCTCTCACCAAGACGATATGCAAGTGTTTTTTTATCACTACTATAAGCACTCATTTTATGAGCTTCATCTACTATGATCAGGTCCCAATGGGATCGTAAAAGACTTTCTTTTGCGTCCTCAACAATTGAAACCCATGAGATTGATGTCACGACTTGATTTTTTTCCTGCCATGGATTTGTCCCATAATTAGCACGGAGCACATCACTGCGGATAACTTCAAAGTTCTCGTGGAATTTATCTTTCATTTCCCGCTGCCATTGGAACGAAAGGTTTGCTGGAGTTACAATAAGTGTTCTTTTTACCAGGCCACGAATTTTCAGTTCCTTCAAGAGAAGCCCGGCCATGATGGTTTTTCCTGCACCTGGATCATCAGCAAGAAGAAAACGGATTCGTGGAAGGGCCAAGAAATAATCATAGACCGCCTCCAATTGATGAGGAAGAGGATCTATTCTGGCAATGGATAAGGAAAAATAAGGGTCATATTCATATGCTAATCCTAATCTTAATGCTTCAATGCCAATGCGAAAACGAGAAGGATCACCATCGAAAGGTTCTTTTTCAGGAGTTGCTTCAAGTTTTGATAGTTGGTCAATATTGAGGATTGGCTCATGGACCTTTCCTGATGTAAGACCTTTCCCGATGAGTTTTATTGAATCACCCATCGGTACAACCATTATTATTTGTATTAGTTCTGGGAAAAACGGCCCACTGACGATTATATTAGGTTTAATATCTTCTTTTATCATTTTCAGTTCCATTCGTTTTGTCAAACATGTCAAGCATTCTAATTAAATGATATGATTTGAAATTTAATATTAGACTGTATTATATCAACTTGACGTTTTTCATTTTATAGTTAAGAACCTAACAATTGTAAATTATAACCATCATCAAGAAATTTTTCAATCCATATTTTTGCAAAACTAATTTGTGAAATGTATTTATTCGATCCTGTTAATCTTGTCTGATAATTTTTTAAATTACCCTTAAATTTGAAGTGGATACCTGTTTTTCTGCTATTTTCCCCATAACTCCCACAATGCAACAGTGAGACAAAAACTTGATTAACTCCCTTAAACGCAACACAAACCCTTCACACCACCGTATATCCCACCATAATGCAATACAATCTGGAATTCACACATGGTGGTTCACTTACACTTCCCACTTCCACTCGTTCATCCTGGTATCCAAGCCGCTCAAAAACAGCAACAGGTACATCAATTCCCATATCCAGCAGCATTGCTGCTACCTGCTCCACCCCGAATTCATATGCAGGAAGTAAAAAAACAGTAAATCCCGAATTTATAGCCGAACCCAATTTCACAGCAGCAGGAGCCGGGTCCCTTCCATGTGCAGTAATAACTACAATTCCGGATTGGTCGATATGAAGCCTGGCACATGCCGCCTGCAGTGAAGAAATGCCAGGTATCACAACATCCCCTGGTCTGGCATATTTACCCAGTCCTGAAAGGTTCGGGTCTCCTGTAGACAGAACAACCGCATTATCAGGCAGTTCATGTAATCCTGAATAATCCTTTATATGTTTGGTCTCACAGCAAATATGTTCTACTGCCAGTTCAATGGCACGCTGCGAACCGTAAATCACCTCTGCATGCTGTATAGCCTTTGCTGCTTCCATTGTCAGCATACCAGGGCCCACACCCACACCTACGATCTTCACAACACACCACCCGAGTCACGAATTACGGCGCCACTCCTGTCAACAAGCACGATCCTTGCGCCTTTTGATCTTTCTACTGCAGCGTCCACTGCATTATCGATCAACTGACTATTTCTATCAGTTTCTATTAATTCCTGTACCGTATTAAACCCTGTTGCAATCAGGATACCAGGTACGGCCCATTTGAGTACCAGACCTGGCAGGCCGCATATAATTGTTTCGCCTTTGGATGCACTAATACCTTCATCGATCCTGCTGCCTACCATAACTACTGTATATTCTGGAAACAGCATCTGGGAATAACGCATACCTATTCTTCCTGTAGTCAGTACTACCCTGGATGCATCACTGACCAATTCCATTTTAACCTCACCCAGGTGGTCACTCCATGGTTCGACAAATCCGGTAGTACCTAAAACAGAGATACCCCCAATTACCCCAATAGCAGAATTCAATGTCTTTACCGACACTTTCTCACCGTCAGGTACGGATAATGTAACAACAGCACCCTCAAGTCCGGTCTCACTTAATCCTTCCTTAATAGCATCCATTATCTGGAGTTCAGGTACAGGATTAATAGCAGGTTTGCCCACCTTTACCTGCAAGCCTCCTTTTGTTACAGTACCGATACCATCTGCAGCTATCAAAGAAATGGCCTTAGCGGGATGCGCTTTGGCTACAAACACCAGCCCGCCTATCACATCACTCTCATGATCTCCTGGTATTTTCACAACCTCTGCCCTTCCTGCCAAAGCCCTGACATCCAGCTTTGCTCTTATGCCGCAGGGTGTGGGAACCGAAACCGTCTTTATCATATCATTTTTCTTCAGGGACAGGACTGCTGACTTGGCAGCAGCCGCACATGTGGTTCCTGTAGTAAATCCCCTATTAAGGATATCCCCATTGGAAAGCACTACCAGCAGTCCGTCAGAAACACCCTTTTTAACTTCATCAAGTGGTATTGTAACCTTATCTATCCATTCCTGCGGAATGGTAAAATTATTTACAGGGTCTATCAGTATCATATTATCAGAAGGTGTTTTTCCTGCATACTATTGGCGGTTGAATTTCATGCATACTGTTGGCAGTTGTGTTTCCTGCACACTATCGGCAGTTGTGTTTCCTGCACATATCCACAAACCTTTCCATGGATGCAGAAGCAGGATGAGTATGCATATAACCAGCCAGGGTATTATATACCATAAGTCCATCCATTGCATCCCGGATACCTTTCCCTCTGTGCATCCTGTATGCAAACCTGGCATCACGGTCGCATTCGGTTATAGAATAATGGAACTCATGTCCCCTTATTACCTGTCCCTTTAATGATAGAGGATTATCACACACAACTTCAGCTTCAGTATATCCCAATGCCTGGAATCTCCCTACCATGCTCGACCTGGTATCCAGTACACCAGCCATTTCATATGTTTTTCCTTTGACCTCCAGGCTTTTTCCCAGATACATCAACCCGCCGCATTCCGCATATACCGGCATCCCATCCTGCGCAGCCTTCTTTATACCATTTAGCGCCCTGCCGGATGAAAGTTTGTCAAGAAACAACTCGGGGTACCCGCCGCCGAGTATCAATCCATCAATATCAGGCAGATCATCTGACATGGGACTGAAAAGTACCAGTTCAGCACCAAGCCTTTGTAATTCACTTAGCATTTCCTTGTAATAAAAACAAAAAGCACCATCCATTGCCACGCCTATCCTGGTATCCGGTTCTTTTTGGTATGAGGGTGCCAGGGCATTTTCATACTCAAGGTTGCCAAGGTTGTTATTGGTGCCAAGGTTATCGTTGGTGTTATGGACACCATGGACGTTCCGGGGTGTGATAAATGGTTCTTCATCCTGTACATTATTTATTTGAATACCAGGTATTGATGATATCTCAAGCAAAGCATTCATATCAACATTTGCATCAATAAAATCTGCCAGTTTATCATAATCCTGCATTTGTTCATGAGCCATATAAAGTCCCAGATGCCTGGATGGAAGGGAAAGTTCCTTGTCAGAAGGAAGAGAGCCTATTACCGGAATATCAATACCTTCAGCCCTTAGCGCATCTTCCACAAGTTTAAGGTGCCTGGGACTGCCGACCATATTTAATACCAGTCCCGCAATGTTAACATCCGGATCCAGCATCTGGTATCCTTTTACCACAGCTGCCGCGCTGCGTGACATGCCATGTACATTAATAACCAGCAGCACCGGTATGCCTAATATTTTAGCAACATGGGCACTGCTTGCGATCTGGGTGGATTCAATACCATCATACAAACCCATTACACCTTCGATAATGGATATATCCGAATTTTGATAATTAGCAAAGGTTCTGCGTACTCCTTTTATACCCATGATATAAGAATCAAGGTTCATGGAGAGATTGCCGCTTATAGCTGTATGGTGTGAAGGGTCGATAAAATCGGGTCCGACCTTGAAAGGCTGGACTGACATACCCCTACGTGTAAGTGCTGCCATTAATCCAAGTGATACCGTAGTTTTACCCACACCGCTGTGGGTCCCTGTGATCATTACAGCTTTTGTCATAGGATCTATAACCTACCTGACATGATTATCATCTCATTAATGCAGGCTACTGCCACAGGTGTACCCCCCCGGGTTCCAGTGCAGGTTATGGATGGTATATCTATTATCCTTATCTTTTCTTTTGATTCGGCAGCGTTCACGAATCCCACAGGAACAGCCACGATCATGACCGACCTGATACCATATTCCACCATACGGGAAACAGTAATAGCTGCTGAAGGTGCATTTCCAATGACTATAATAGAATTCTCAAGACCATGAGCAGCACTCAAAAAACCTGCCGATGTCCTGGTAATACCTAACTTCCGGGCAAGTTGTGGAGCACCTTCTATATCCAGTACGCACTCTATTTGACAATCATGTCCTTTCTTGATAATGCCTGTCTTTACCATCCTTATATCAGTATATATAGTCGCACCTGCAGATATAGCCCCGATCCCGGCTTTAACCGGGTCATTGCTAAACACCAGCAGGTCCTTCATTGCCGGATCTCCTGTGGCTACCACACAGCGCTGGCGTATCCTGTCCTCGGGACCATTGTCTCCTACAATTTCTCTTGCAATAGCGCGGCCTGCTTCTGATATAGTCATGGCTTCAGGGGTTGTGGCTCCCGGTTCTATACATCTTCGGACAAGTTCGGGATCGATTTTTTTAGTATGCGCTCCGGCGCTCGTTAATAGATCAGTAGTCATATTTCTTATGATACCCCCTTGGTGTAATGATCCTGGAATTCCATATTCCGGATTCACTGTTTCCTATGATCACTGTAGTCCTCATGTCCACTTCATCGTCATATTCCAGCACTTGGCCCAGTGTGGTTACTATCACTGATTCACCTTCACTGCGCAGCGCATTTTTAACAATACCTACAGGTACGCTATCTTCCCTGCTGCGCCTGATAATTTTAACAGCTCTTTGGAAATTGTTGTTCCTCTGCCTGCTTTTAGGATTATAGATGCCTATTACCATATCTGCTTCCGTTGTTGCCTGCAAGCGTTTCTCAATAGTAACCCATGGTGTCAGCAAATCGCTCAGACTGATGACTGCAAAATCCGTAACAACAGGAGCACCCAGCAAACTTGCCACAGCACTTAAAGCTGTGACACCTGGCACGATCTCAATATCTACCTGTGAATTTTCATGCCTGGCTACTTCCAGCACCAGACCTGCCATACCATAAATATTGGAATCGCCACCGCTGACCATAGCCACTGTATTATCCCGGGCCATCAGGATGGCTTTTTTTGCCCTTTCCACTTCGTGTCCCATTGTTGATCTTATCACCTGCTGGCTGGTTATAAGATGGCTGATCTGATCGAGGTAGGTACTGTTACCGATAATGATATCAGCATTTGTCAGTACATTTGCTGCTTTTATGGTCAGGTGTTCGGGCGAACCCGGCCCGATCCCTACTACATAGAGCATCCCGTTATTGTGCGATTGCGATTGTGACATTGTCATATACCTTCTTTTTCATTATCATTTTATTTTCCCTGCTAAGTGCCAGTGCACAAGGTTCACATACGCCATTCAGTCCCAGTCTTTTTGCCTCGGAACCGGAAGGTACATTGATGGAATTGATCACTTCGGCAGGGATGAATACAATCTGTCCCCCCATTTTGGAAATAGCTTCAATAAGTCCGGGTTCGTTCTCTTTTATCGTTGCAGAGGCAAACAGTTCAACATCAGATAATTTAAAGCCAGACTCTGACAGAGCTTTATTCACAGCATCTACCACATTGCCTGAACTCACATTGCGTCTGGTACCTATACCTACGATAACACCTGTTTTCTTATTTTCTCCATCCTTTCCTGTTCCTTCCTTTCCTACCCTTTCCGTCCCCACCTCTTCCTTCTCTACCCCTTCCTTCTCTATCCCTTCCTTCTTTACTCCTTTTTTCTTAAGCACTGTAACATCAGGGTCTACCACAACCACTTTTGGTCCTGAGATATTGATCAGTGGCAGGTCTGACCTGAGCAACCAGGAATTCACTGCCCTGGTGGAATCCCTGTTCACGACCTCGCAGTCCAGTCTATCTGCTATAGTTTCCACACTGGTCCGGTGTAGTACTTCGGTAGCTGTAGTTATTACCGGATGTGCTCCTGTTTTTGCTAGACGCTTTGCAAGTTCATTAGCACCATGATGACCGCCGCATAATGATATGGCATTATTGAGTCCTGCATCTACCACTACAACCGGCGGATCGTCCCATTTGTCCTTAAGTAAGGGTGCAAGCTGCCTTACTGCAATGCCGCATGCCATTACCGCTATGATGGCTTCATACTCTGAAAATGCCTTTTTAAAAGCATTATCGTCAAACAGTATCAGGTCTCCACCTATACATTCCCTGACCTTAACGGCTGCTTCATAATTATGCTGCAGGTAAATTATTGCGGTGCGTATAAATGTGACCTCCTGTACTCTACCGGGTCCACTACACCGCCGATGAGTATCATGGCAGATTGGGTAAGTCCTGCTGATATGACCTTTTCTGCAATATCTTCAACTGTACCTTTAATGATCTTTTGGTCTTTCCATGAGGCATGATAGACCACAGCTACAGGTGTATCAGGAGGATATTCCACTGTTTTCATAATTTCATCTATTGTATGGGTTCCTAAAAATACTGCCATGGTTGCACCGTGCCTGGATAGTGCTTTTAAGTCATCTTCCTCCAGAGTCTCTCCAGCGGGTCTGGAAATGATCAGTGTTTCACTCACCCCTTTTAATGTCAACTGGATACCCAGTGCTGCGCTGGTGGCAAATAAAGAAGATACTCCGGGTATGATCTCTACTTCAACATTGTGTTTTGCCAGTTCATTGATCTGTTCTATGATCGCACCATATAATGACGGGTCACCACTGTGCAGCCTGACTACTTTTTCACCTCTCTTGATCGCTTCTACCATTGTACTGGTGATATCTTCAAGTCGCATCCCGTAGCTGTTGATCTTTTGTGCATCTGTACTGCTGAGCAGTTCAGGATTTACCAGTGAGCCTGCATATACTATCAGCTCAGCACTGTTAAGCAGTCTTTGTCCTTTTACTGTAATTAGTTCAGGGTCGCCGGGACCTGCTCCTATAAAATATATTTTGCTATTATTGCTATTAGTATTGTTATTATCAGTCACGTTGTTTCCTCGCATGGATGATACTGAAATAATCGCCTTTATCAGGCATATCGTCTGTATTCGTAATTATCTCTTCGCTGTCTGAGAATAAACGCTGGCCCAGAATAAAATCACTAAATCCTTCTAAGCGCAGTGCTCCGACAATCTTTTTTGGTTGTCTGGCTTTTAAGATTATTCTATCATTGACAGGGCTCCCGTCACTGACCTCAAATGAGGTATCTATACTGATATTGGTCCTGGATGCAAAGGCTGTTATAGAACTGATGCCGGGAATAGTCTCAATCAGAATCCCGGGATGGCGCAGTTTAATGATCCTGCCTAGGTGCGTGAAGGTACTAAAGAAATTGGGATCACCAATAAGACCGAAAGCTGCCAGTCCGTCTCTTGCATATTCAGCCACCTTATCAGCATTATGGTCCCAGTGAGACTGTAATATATGTTTATCCCTGGTCATGGGAAATTCCAGTATATGCGGCATACCATATGGTTCTACCAGATCGGATGCCAGACGGCCGGGTACAAAAATAATATCAGCACGCTTCAAGGTCTCAACAGCTTTAATTGTCAAAAGGTCAGGATCACCCGGACCAAGTCCTACCCCAACCAGCATTCAGGGCACCTCATTGTATGCTTCTTTGCTGATATCACCAACAATGATATAAACAGGGTTTATTGGTTTGAATGCAATCTCACCTGCAAGTTCATAGCTTTTTGATATCTGGACATGGACTACTTCACTGAATATCTCCAGATCCTGCATGATCCGGATGATGTTTGAAACAGTCTGTATCCTGACGGCATTTACCACCATCCTGTTTTTTACTTTTGTCTTCAATTGCTGCAGTACGGGTTTGATATTTTTTGTCCCTCCTATGAATGCGCAGTCAAGTAGCGGGAGTTCTTCCAGCACGCCTGGTGCATCACCTTGAATTAATTTAATGTTGTTAATGCCTGATTCTTTTATGTTCTTTTCTGTAACTGCGATTGCTTCTTTCCTGGAGTCAATAGCATATACAAAACCTGCTTTTTGGGCGACCAGAATGGATATACTACCTGTTCCGCACCCAATGTCGGCAATCACATCACCGGGAGAAGGTTTTAGTTTTAAGAGTGTTATTGCTGCAATTTCGGATTTTGTAGGTCCGCCTGTTACTATTTCCATTGGTGATCACTGAATTATTTATTGATTTGTATCCGTGCTTGTAAAACACTACGATTTTACAATAAATTTATCTTGATTATCTAAAAAGGTACCTATTAGAATCTTCAATATGGATGAAGTGCCAAGAGGCAAAATTTTGGATTGCTTGATGCTATCCTGTTCGTTCAGGCCATGGTCCAATATTAACAGGCTACAGACCAGGACTCCCTGCCACCACCACCCCCGCACCCTCCAGCGCCTCGATCTTCTCCTTCGCAGTCCCGCCGCCCCCATTGATAATAGCACCGGCATGGCCCATGGTCTTGTCCGGCGGCGGCGTGCCTTGAAGCATAATAGTGACTAATGACCCTTACCTCCATACCATATCCTTCTTGACTTATCATATTTTCCCTCCATTATTCATCTCATCCTCTATAATCTCAACATATTCCTTCACAAGAGCCTTACTCATATCGAGATCAGCCGCAATATTTTCCACCGGAAGCCCCTCCTCATTCAACTTTCTAACATTCTTAAATAATTTGATATACCTATCACATGCCTCCTCACTATGAGAAGTCCTTCTCGCAATCTCAGGAGTTGGAACATTTCGAAGAAACTGCTTAAGAAGAATCTTCTTGTGAGTTAATGTAGGTCCGATATCATGGATCGTACCTCTATACGGCAAGATTTCTTCATGCTCTATCTGATATTCCCGAATATCCTTCGAGATCGTACCAGCACTCACACCGAGCAACTGGCTAACATCGGCTTGGATCAATACTCCATCCTGTTCATAGGCTTCCTTCAAAACTCTGGCAACCTTGTATTTGCGTATCTCCTTTGCAGAATACCCATCTAATCTAAGATTCAAATCCTCTATCGAAGCCACAGAAAGTATCACAGGAACCATTCTCGTGTTCTGTATAGTCTTATTCCTGCTTGGCTTCTCATTCTTATGAACTGCCCACCATATGGTCTGGCCAGCATTCAGTTTCCAATCATCCTTATGATGTTTATCGAACTCATCCAGAAGGTCCTTGATGAACATATCCTGGATCTTATCACCACCAAGGAACTTGTATTCCCGCGTTAACATAAGTTTCACAGCATTGGTAAAACTATTGTATTTTCGTTCCATTCGAACAGTATTTTGATCGATCATTAGCTCACACCCTCCCCTCTCTGTTTCAATTGAACATGATTTTTTTTCATACCAGAATCGGCAGATAATATCTGTTCAAATCTTGTCTTTGTTTCTGGTTTTACCTTGTATTCCTCATATAGTGTAAGATATTCCTTGACCAATCTCTCGGACATGTCTGTCAGTTCCCTTACCTCCTGCAAAGAATAATCTCGAAGATGGAACCTCACTACTTTTGAGAATCCAGACAAATATCTCTGAACAGATGTCCCTGAATGACCTGTTCTTCTCTCGATATCCGTATATTCGTACCCGTCAAGCCACATCTTAACTATCTTGGTTTTGTGAGATACTCCAGGTCCAATATCCTGAATGGTTCCTCTTGTTGGAAGGTTGATGTTTATCTCCTTTAGTGCCTTGATGTCTCGCCGGATCGTCCTTCGTGAACTGCAAAGAAGAACTGCTAGATCTTCTTAAGTGAGCAGACCATTTTGGTCACGTGCTTCGCTGGCCAATCGAAATATCTTTTGTCTTCTAAGCCCGGAGATTCCGCCTGTTGAGAGTATCTGCAAGTCGTTCCTGTCATGCAATGTGAGATGAACAGGAACGGTTGTGAGTTCTTTGACGCTTTTTCCAGGAGATTCACTTGCAGAGGTTGCATGGTATGTTATCTGACCTTCGTGAAGTTTTTCACTATATATTTCGTTTAGGAAATCCCAGATCAGGTTTACCAGTGATCTGCATGTTGCCTTGGGGAACCCGTAATCATTCTCAAGTGTTTGGAATAGTCTCTGTTGTGCGCTTCGGACCCAAGGTCCTTTGTAAACAAGGTCTTCTTCTTCTGTTTGTTTCATGGCCGATCCCATTCGATAGATGGAGTCAGGGCTAATTACTGTGGTGGCCATTTGACCCAATGGTAAATATTCTACCCAGGCGTAGGTATCCAAAAGATACGACATATCACCACAAATCCTCATGCTCGGCAAATTCTTCAAAGGCAGCCCTTCCCGCACCAGCATCTTACCAAGGTCTGTGGATTCCACAGCCTGGAATTTGGGATTACACCTGTCATATGGCTCCTGGAAGAGTTTCGGGTGGTCCGGGCCTTCGAGTATGTCACGCAGGGTATCGAGCATCAGCAGATCTTTGTCCAGCGTTACCACCCAGGTCGGCATTTCTTAAACCTTTCTGACTTGTAACAAAATCAATTCTCATATTCTAATTTGTTTTGCATTACAACCACAATAACCTATTTATACCATTATAACATATCATCATCATGATAATACTCATAATGATGAGGTCTGGGGTTTTATCAGGTAACAATTAGAAAATAAAAAAAAGGTGTTCGAAATGAAAATTATACATGTTCAATCGGTCTTACCCGAAGAGGATATTATTACATTGAAACTGAAAACTGGCGAATCATCCACAAAGGAAGCCATTTCAAAAGCAGTATATCATTACCTCGATTATAAGGCAGAAGAATAAATTTCAACATACAAGGTTGGTGAATAAAATGAAATCCACACTCAGGTATATGGCAGCAGCTCCAATGGAAATTGGAGGAGATAATGACATTGAGAACATGGTGAAGATTACCCTGAATGTAGGGAAAGACGGTGATGTCAATCTGTGTTTCCTTGACTCCGTCAAATCGGATGAGGATATTTATTCCCAGCAAATCACCGAATCAGCATATCCAAATGCGGGTGAATTATTATTAAGCAAACAGGGTCTCTGGCTTTCGATGTTCACCAGGCACATGGATGAAGCCTCCATAATGGAAATCGAAATCGAAGAATAACGAAGATCCACCACGTTATATCCCCTCCTATATCCCCTTCCATATCTCCACCCATATCCCCTCCTGTTTTCCTACCCATCATTTTTCATTTTTTTCCACAATAAGTATAACCTTATGTACTCAAATAAATCCTACTGCATGGGTATTTTTCTTGTTTACCTGGTTACATCGGTTAATTAATATAGATTAAATCCTATATGGTGAGTATGACAGACGTTGCTATAATCATGGGGTCAGAATCTGACAGGCACATTGCCAAAGGCGCCATCGAAATATTGGAAAACGACAACATAGAGTACGATGTCCGGGTAATCTCAGCACATCGAAATCCGGAAGAATTGGATAAATACCTGAAAAATTCAGATGCTGGTATTTTCATTGCCATTGCCGGGCTTTCGGCAGCCCTTCCAGGAGTAATTGCCTCCAGAACCTCAAAAGTAGTTATCGGCGTGCCTGTAAGCAGCAAACTTGGAGGTCTTGACGCACTACTTTCAACCATCCAGATGCCAAAAGGTGTACCTGTTGCCAGTGTGGGGATCGATAACGGTGTCAATGCCGCACTACTGGCTATAAGGATACTGGATCTGGGAAAACAAGAAAATTTTCAAGAAATACCCCGATAGTAAAAAACAACTGTGGGGTGGATATTTTTTGAGTGATGGTGAATAAATTTGGATTTAAAATGAAAACAAAACTACAACGCGACGGCACATGATGCCCCGCAGCTCTGCTGGGGTTGGATGTGCCGTCACAACGTTTGAATTCTCAACATGTCGTAACATCAGCGAATTCTGTTAATACGATGTTGGCCAGTGAAGGAAAAAGGATTTTAAATTATGTTTTTTTGCGCAAAAATGTGCACTGAAATAATTCCAAAACTGATGGGCAGCAGGAGTGATTGTATGGGGAGATATATTCCGAATGTGACGATAAAGTAATGTTCGTCTCAGGCAGCACAGGGTCCATCGACTCACACATTACCGAGTATTTCGCAGCTGCCGGACACAATGTGACCATTCTTGACAACCTCCAGACAGGCTACTCACGCAACATCCCAGGGAATGTGTCTGATGTTGTGTGCGCTACAAAAGCATGATCCGAAGCTGGTAATCCGGAGATCGGGCAGGTACACAATCCTCAAAAACCCAGAAGCCATTTCCAGAGTGGCCTTATTATTATTTTAAGGCTGCCGACCATTATTTCGTCGTCCTGGTCTTCTGTGATTATGAAGCCTTCTTTGAGACCGTATGCATCCATTGCATCCAGCAAACCTCTGATCTCCCGGTCTTTGTTTTCTTTAAGTTCGTAAGATACCTGTATGACTTCTGTTATCTTTTGATCTTCTTTTATGACAAAATCGCATTGACTTCCATCGATTTTGTGATAGTAGACATCTTTTTCATTTTTTATCAGGGAGAGGAAAACTGTATTTTCGTATAGTTTACCTATGTTTTCGCTGAACCTGAAACCAGCAATGTTTACCAGACCGGCATCAATGGCATATACTGTTCGAAGGTTTACTTCCTGTTCTTTTAAAGAATATGAGAATTTCGGGACAAAAAATACCAGATAGGCTTCTTTCATGTGATCCGAAAATCTTCCGACACTGTCAAGACTCAGGCCAATGTATTTGGCAATTCGCCTATACGATATCCTTGATGAAAAATTTGTGAGATAATATCTGGCAAGGGATTTTAATTTATCAGGTTTCCGCACTTTCTGGCGCATCGCAATGTCTCTTTCTACGATGTCATTAAAATATTGTATAAGTATTTCTTTTTTCTCTTCATTTAGTGCTACAAGAGGGAATCCTCCAAATTCCAGGTATTCTCTTAGATGTTGCCTGATCTTTGTTTTTTGGGAGATCATGTCCAGCCGATCCTCAATGTTTATCTGCTTGAACTGGAGGTATTCCCTGAAATCCAGGGGAAAAGTATTCAGGTCAAGCCATCTGCCTGTGAGCAAAGTTCCCAGGTCTTT
>DAOUWY010000021.1 GCA_030666885.1 Methanosarcinales archaeon | reverse complement strand
TTGGCAGGATTCACCTGTATCTTTGAGATATCGATCACGCCATATCCTCGTTCAGCGCAAATACGCAGGTGTGGCACATCTTCTGCATTCAGCCCCATGAGCGAGCAGGCAACGGCGTCCACTGCTAAAGGATCAATCCCTGCCACAACCAGATCAAGTTTCTTCGCCTGTCCTGCACTTGGACCCAGCCCTTCCATTCCAGTAGTGCCATCAATAATCGATATATGCGGACGAAGAACCGATGCAGTATCAGCAATGGCGATATTAAGCGGTTTGTCGTTCAAATCCTTAATTGGAGCTAGCATGTGAAGATCAACCTTTGTGCGGCGCCATAGACATCCTTTCATATTTTTCACAGCCAGCGTGACAACTGTGTGCATGTGGGTTTTCATGACCGGGATTGAAACGACAACGTCGTACTCCAGCACTTCAGGACACACCTTAAGCGACTGTAATGCAACGCCATCTTCGATAATCACATGAATTGGCTGCCGGGCATCCATATCAATCAAAGGACAGTTGCGCTCACGGGCCACTGACGCAATACCAGTTGCTTCGAATGCCTCCATTGTTTTGACTCCTGTTATAGGACTCTCGCCAATTGCAACGCTTGCTCCTGCCTCGATAAATGCATCAATTGCTGCAGCCACAACCTGGGGGTTGGTGGTGATCCCTGAATCGGCAGTAGCAATTCGCCCTGCATTTGGCTTTAAAAGAACACGCTTGCCTTTGACTACAGCAAGGTTGATTTGTGAGAGAACTTGTCTCGTGTTTTCATATGCACTTTCTCCCGTAGCGATATGGACATGAGGATGAGACCTGTCATCGATAAAAGGAGTTGGCTGCAGTGATTTTATATTCATTTCATCAACACTCCTCGATCGTTTACAGCGTCAGCCAGATTTGGTATTTCAAATGCAGAAAGTATATTGCCCAGCATTCCGGGCATGTCAGCACTTCCTGCGGTAAGATGTGTTGTCTTATATTTATGTGCTGGGTAATAAGTAGTAGGATCGATTGCTATGGCAATAAATATAATTTATATGACAAGAAAACTCTCAAACTGATTCTGTGTGACGAATCGGGCATATACATTTTCTGCATGATCCACATCGCCATACTTTCTGGCGGCACGGATCGCGTTTGCTGTCATGTCAAATCCTCCATATCATGGTATCCGACGAAGCACACACAGGCAATACTGTGTTGCCAGGTAAAGGTATATCGTAAATCTTCTTTTCATACACTGTCTGTCCAGGCCGAATGATGGGGATTATATAAGCGGATTATTAGTCAAGGACCCTGGATTTCGCTAACGCTCAAATCAAAGGCATCTGGCCGATGGATGAGTTTTTAGGTTAAAATATAATTTTAACAATTTTCGACAAACAGGGGCATGTTATCTTATCTTTAATTGTATAAAAATATTGACGGTAAAATTCTCGAGGCGAAAATACTTAGTTTAATTGGTAAAGAGTCCTTAATATTTAACAGCATTTGATTTTACAATTCACCCCTTTCTTTAAGCAACTCAATGTATCTTTCTTGAGACATTGGACAATTAATCAAGTCCTTTAATTCAAGCGCAGAGTCTAATTTAAGTTGTTTGCGCATTGCTGACAGTAAACGATCACCATATTCGTTTTTACCATGACTAATTTTTGTCTTAATATGAGTTCGTATACCTTCCAGAAAAAACCAATAATATGTATGATCACTTTCAGTTGGTTCGAAACCTTTACTTTGAAGAGAGGAAGAGATTTTTCTTGTCTTAATGCTCACAAAAAACACCTTTTATAGAATCAAGGATTTTATATTTGATATCTCTGGCCTTTCTAGTGAGTTTTTCATCATGTTCATTCGCATAGACTTGCCACATAACGAAAAATTCTTCCTGAAAATCTTTTTTAAACTGCTCAGCATCTTGAGCGATTATAATTATATCTAGTTCTTCGTAGTATCCTTCCCAGAAACCATCGATAACTTGGATCGTAATTTCAATTGGATATTTAAATTGAATGCAACATTTATTCCACTCGATTTTTTCAAATGATATGATTTGATTTAATTCATTTTTTTTTCGCAAATTAAAAAAAGATAATAGCGGATTAATTGCTGATTTATATGTAAATGCTAATTCTTGAAATAAATCTACCATATTTGCATCTACATAACCAATAGTGGATTCTGGGAAAGTACTTGGTGAATAGGGATTCAAAGCTTTTAAAATGGCATTGTCAATTAAAGTTATATCATCATTATATTTTTGAATTGTTGGTATATCCAAACTTCCAGTTATACTCATTGTTGAGAGTGTATTTGTATCATTCACTGAATAACCTCTCTAAAATATTTCCCGACATTTCTTTCATTTGATTATGTTTTTCAATAATGTCTGATGTTTCGCTCGAATCTCTTAATAAATAATTGAAATTGACATCTGCTCTTATTTCGTTATATTTATTATTAATATTTGGCTGAAGATTAATTGTTACGAGAAAACCATCGCTATTGAATTTAATAATCCCTCCAAGTTGATAATTTTCAGAGAAAAGTTTTTTAAATATTTCATCCGGTGGATGAAGTATTTCTTTAATTATATCTTTTCTTGCTTCAATATTATAAAGGAAATTAAAGCCAATGGCAGTATATGGTACTTCAGGGAGTGCTTGGACATAAGTCAATATGCTTTGTTCTAAAGCATCAATATTATTTTGGATATCAACTTTAACAGCTAACTGAAGTCTATCTGGGTCGACAACAAGAGAAAATGATTCAGTTTCAACTATTGAGAATGCAGGAGTAAGTGTAAAATTAATGAAGTTATCTACGAAAATATTTTTTTGAGATAACCATTCTTTAGAAATGATTGATGGGTTGTGATTTTTAGCTAAAATTACAATATTAGCTCCAATTAATGAAATATCCATAAACTCACCTTGAAATTAAGAATGTATTAATTTTATTAAGATATTATCAGCCATAATAACAAATGTTACTAAACTTTGCTTTATTAGTTTGATCTAAATATATAATAAAACATCCTTTTATATAGATTTTTGTCCAAAAAACTCTATTATACTATTTAACTTTTATTATGTTTATTTATGGAACATCCTGCCCCTTTTTTCGTTCTACCAATTTTATGTTGGTTAAGACTTTTCACACGATACACAGATTGTAAATAACTATCCCCATACTAACGTACAGGGTCTTTGTATACTTAGAAACTCCCATTTGACGCCATAGGGTTCCCACGCCTGCCGCAATTAACCTCACTCATCAATCTTCCCACTCATTTAAATTGTTCATGTATTCTCCAACAAAGTATCACAACAATCACCCTCATAAATCTTTATCCTGCCCCGCCCTAAAAGTACCCTTATGCTTACATTCATCGGCATCGGCCTCTATGATGAAAAAGACATATCTGTCAAGGGCCTGGAAGCCATCCGACACGCAGACCGTATATATGCTAAATTCTACACCTCGGCCCTTAGTTGAACTGGCACATTACGACTTCGGCAGACCCCTGCACATACTTGTAGTGCTGGCAGAACTTCATTTCATGGAAGCCGAAGCCCTGGTTAAACTTGCCGGCGCACCGGAAAAGATATTGGATATGGCGAAATAAAATAAAAAAATGCAGGCGACTTGTTTTTTTATCCTCTTAAAAACAATGTCACAGGTGCGTAGTATACGATATTTTTATTATGCCCCCTAACATAAATCGATGCAAGCCATTTCAACGAGATAATGGAAGATGATGACACCTATAGTTAAAGAAGAAGACGAAATGGGAATTGTGCTGGTTGACAGTGTGATAGAGAACGTTGGTTTTGGTTTATTCTTTATTTTATTAGGATTATTAGCGTTGAGGGTCGCTACCTTTATCCTGGTGATGAGAATCATCCCTTTCCTGTCAGTAGGTGATATCTATCATCTTACACAACTTACGCCATTTGAGATGTTGCTGTCCATTATAGTCTCAGTTGTTATATTGTGCGCTATGTTGGCTTTTCCATTAATGGGAGTTCTTCTTATTTACACAGGGTTGCGTGGATTACTGGTTAGGGAAGTGATCATTATCGATAAAAGACTTCTAAGCGTAGTTATCATGGAGGAATCTTCAATAAAATATCTTGAATCTATTAAAAAGATACCATTCCACGATCTAAAAACTGTTGAAATAACATACAATACTCATTGTGAAAAATGTAGCTACGACTCGCCGTCTATGTCAATCTGGTCAGACGATTCATGGGATGTATCCATAATCTCAATTCATGGGGATTCTGTACAGATTTATAATGGCAATTACAAATCAAAAGCAGAAAAATTAGCTAGAAAGATTTGTAGGATTACCGGTGAGACGGCAACACATCGGACAGATTATACCCCGCCAACACATCCAATGTATGGATGATGTGATTTTTTTGTCAGGTCATACCTGCAATCCACCAGCTCACACCTACAGTTTAACCTGACCTTCACCTGGCAAGGGCACCTCAGAAAATTCCTCCGCGCCTGATTCTTCTAAGTCCCTGCTGTTATACTCATGTTCCATCACGCCTTCCTTAAGGATTATCACATAATCAGCAGAATTCTTCAGGGCAATAGACAGCCCGGGCTCGGCACCGAACAGTATCGTCTCCTTGCCGTGCTCATTGGCCTTTGACAAAAGAGGCTTGAAATCCGCATCCCTGGTCACCAGTGCAATAGTATCGATCACCGGACTGAACACCAGTTCCATACCTTCCACAGCCAGCCTTACATCCACATCACTGGTACAAATGATCGGTTCAAAACCCTGGGTCTCAATTGCCTCCACCAGTTTATCAGATGCATACTGGTTCAAAAATACCCTGCCGATCTTGATACTGCCATAATCCTTTAAAACATCCCGTATCTCTTCCAGATTGATCTGGAATTCCTTCCTGAGCATATTCGGTCCGTCTACGAGCAGGGCGATCTTACGCCGCCCTTTCTCCTTCTTGGAACCAAGATAATTGCGAATGGAATCAAAACCACTTTTCATAGGCTTCATTTGTAATCCTCTGATAAACTAAATTCTGGATATATGTGCTAATAAACTTGATGATTGAAAGGAATCTACACTATTGTAAATAAGTTTCGATTTTTTTTTCATTGTTTTTTCAGGTCAAAAACCCATCGACTTACTCCTGGTGCCACATTACCACACCTGCGATAAAAGACCACATCAAACCCATTGCCCCGGTACTCCTCAACCAAACCCTGTATCTGGTACTGTTTTTTGAACGTGTAGAAATGCACTATTCCTCCATGTTCCACAAGTCCGGACATCTCATAAAGGAAATGGTCCATCCCGTAAGGAATAGGAAGTACGGCCCTGTGGAAACTGCACCTGACCATATTGGGAATATGGGACGCATCCCCGCATATAATGGACACGTTCGAATCGACCCGGTTCAACTTCACATTCTCTGCCAGCCACTTGCACGCCTTTTTGTTCTTTTCAACAGCCAAAACACTAGCACCCCTTGAGGCGGCGGGCACGACATAGGGACCCACACCGCAAAATGGTACCAGTATGTGCTCACCACTCCTGATCCGGGATGCTACCCTGGAACGTTCATAAGAAAGATGTGGGTTAAAAAATACCTCATTTACATCTAAACGATAGCGAAACCCGTATTCCCTGTGTTCGGTCCTGGTAGTAGTACCTGATAGTATCTCATATCTTCCCACCCTGCCCTCCCCTTCCAGCCTGGATACTTTGTTAAGCACTGTGATGATGTTGCCGTGTTTTAAGATAATTGCCTGTGCTATTTGTGCTTTATAATTATCCAGTCCTGGCGGTATGGAGATTACAGCTATATTGCCGATAATATCAAAACTGTTGGGCACCAGGTGTAACAATGTTTCGGGTACTATGCATTCCATACGTGTTTTCAGGTTCATTTAACTTGCTCTATACTTTGGCGGCTAAATATATTAGTTGCATCCAAATGATTTTATTATAACAAAACATCAGGTAGTCCGATGAAATTATCTGACGATATACGCGCTCAATTAAAATTTGATGATAAAGGGCTTATTACTGCCATAGCCCAGGACCACGAGACGAACGATATACTCATGCTGGCTTTCATGAACCTTGAGGCCCTTGAAAAGACAGTAGAGACGGGGAAGGCTCACTACTTCAGCCGCAGCCGGGGTAAGCTCTGGTTCAAGGGTGAAAGTTCCGGTCATGTGCAGCTAGTACACAATATGTACATTGACTGCGATGCAGACGCTGTACTGTTGAAGGTTGAACAGCTGGGCGGCGGTGCGTGTCATATGGGATACAGGTCATGTTTCTACCGCACGCTTGAGGGCGATGTGGTAAGCGAGAAGGTATTTGATCCCGAAGACGTGTATTAATTCAGGAAAATCCGGTAAGATGGGGTGGGGATATGAAACTGGTACTTGACACAAGTGTGATCATCGGAGGCCGTATTACTTCCCTTATCGATGCAGGGGAATATAGGGATTCCACCATAATCGTGCCCGAAGCTGTGGTGGCAGAAATAGAATCACAGGCAAACCGGCATCGTGAGTCCGGGTATAATGGACTTGAGGAACTGGGGCGGCTGAGGGAAATGGCGAATCTCGGCCTTATCGAACTCGAATTTGCAGGAAAGCGGCCGGGTCCGGCACAAGTGGAACTGGCAAGAACGGGAGAGGTCGATGCCATGATACGACAGGTTGCACTTGATTGCAGTGCCACCTTCATGACAGGGGACCGGGTGCAGTCCATGATCGCAGATGCCAGGGGCCTGGAAGTGATATTCCTTCCTCCCGGGAAAACTGAGGCTAAAGCTACTACCATAGAGGAATTCTTTACATCCGACACAATGTCAGTGCATCTCAAGGATGGTGTGGAGCCACTTGCTAAAAAGGGTTCCATCAAGGATATCCAGCTCGTCAGGATAGGCGAAACTCCCAGTACTGAGGAGGAACTCAGGTCAATGGCCAGGGAACTTATTGAAAGGACAAGGAGGGACCCTGACAGCTTCGTAGAGATGGAATACGACGGTGCAACAGTGCTCCAGCTTGGAAACATGAGGATCGCAATCGCATCCCCGCCCTTTTCGGATGGCATGGAGATCACTGCGGTGCGCCCGGTGGCATTTGTGTCCATGGACGATTACAGGATGGCAGGGGAACTGAAGTCTCGACTGGCGGGCCATCAGCGTGGTGTACTTATAGCAGGTCCGCCCGGGGCTGGAAAATCCACATTCGCCGCAGGGGTGGCAGAGTTCCTGCAAAGCTGTAACAAGATCGTAAAGACAATGGAATCACCCAGGGACCTCTCAGTAGACGATGCAATCACCCAGTATTCACCGCTGGAAGGGAGTATGGAGAAGACGGCAGATCTGCTGCTGCTTGTCAGGCCTGATTATACTATTTACGACGAGTTGCGCAAGACCAAGGATTTCCAGGTGTTCGCTGATATGAGGCTGGCTGGTGTGGGTATGGTGGGTGTGGTTCATGCCAACAGGCCGGTGGATGCTATCCAGAGGCTTATCGGCAGGGTGGACCTGGGTATGATACCACAGGTGGTGGATACGGTGATATTCATTGACAGGGGGGAAGTGGCCAGTGTGCAGGACATCAAGTTCACTGTTAAAGTACCTCATGGTATGACTGAATCCGACCTGGCTCGACCAGTGATCACGGTGACGGACTTTGAGAGCAACAGGACTGAGTTCGAGATTTATACATACGGTGAACAGGTAGTGGTTATGCCCACTGCCGGAACCGGGGAGGCTGTCCCTTCAGCATGGGGACTGGCTGCTAAACGTATACGCGACGAATTTCGCAGTAAGGTGCACGGGCCTGTTAAGGTTGAATTGAGCGGGGATAACAGGGCCACCTTGTGGGTCAATGATATTGATATCCCGAAAGTGATAGGCAAGGGCGGCAGGAACATCGAGATGATGGAAAAAAGACTGGGCATCCATATAGATGTTAAGCCCCTGGACAACAGCCAGGTTTCAAAGGGAGGGGTGTTCAGGAAAACAGTGGTTCCTGAAATCTCATTGAAGAAGAAACACATTATATTAAAATCGTCCGGAGTGGCGGGGGCGGATGTGGAAGTGATGGTGGATGGAGAACTTATCTTTACTGCTACTGTGGGGCGAAAAGGTGATATCAGGATTGTCAAGGATTCTGATGTTGGTGACCGGTTACAGGAAGCAGTACGAGATAACCTGGAAATCAGTATCCTGACAATCACCTGAAAATAGATATAGTTATTATCAGAATACTGTATATACCTCTTCATGCGGATGCACAACGACTCCATTTGTGGTAATATCGTAGGGATGGATCTTCTTACTGTGGTCAGAACCGCGCATCTTAAATATTTCAAGGCTGCGGACCCTTACATTTTCCATCCTTTTGTAATATAGGGCAATTGTCCCCTCGGTCACAAAGTTCTCCACTCCGAAACGGCTGGGATGATCATCATCCACAACTTCGGATGTCATGATTGAAGTCAACCCCAGTATTTCCAGGGTGGTAGACAGTTTTAACAGTTCCACACGTATCTTGGCAGGGTCCTGCAGATAAAATCCAATGGATGTGGTTGAATCTATTACTGCTCGTTTGGCATCGATCTCTTCCTGGATCATAATGATCTGGTCCATCATGGAACGCATGTCAAACGGTCTTACATCAACGTATTTTTCCTGTGATGGGATGCCGATCTTGGTTGACGCAGCATCAATAATGGCAAGTTTTCCCTCATCCTCCAGGGCCTTCAGGTCCCAGCCGAATGCTTTTGCATTGTCCCTGATATGCTCAGGCCGCTCCTCTGTTGCTACTATGATGCCGTTCTCATTGTATTTGGTGATGCCGTTGTAAATGAATTGAAGGCCAAAAATGGTTTTTCCCGAACCTGAAGTTCCTGATATCAAGTATGTGTGGTCCCTCAAAAGTCCGCCCCCACAAAGCTCATCAAAACCTTCTATACCGGTTGGAACTCGATTCAATTCATAATTAATATCGTCTGTATTTCCTTCCATTATGATTCATCCGTTGATTTGATACTTATATAATAACACTAACTACATATAAATTCATTTTATTATATTCCAGAGGTAAATCGAAGCAAAATAGAAGTGTGATGTTATTCTTATCATGTATCTAATTTCAGTAGCAAGTTGAACAAATGCGTTTATACTTTCATATACGTTGAAAAAATCAAATAAGTTCATATACCACAACAAGGAAATTCACATAAAATTTCCTGTAACTAATGTTAAAATCAATTAACTTAATACGCATTAGAAATTCCAGATAAATATGTTCATAGGGATCGACCACGGTACCACATCCATGCGGTTTGCATCATCCAATGGCAAAGTATTCAGCATCCTGAGACAGGATGTTGCAGCAATGCCAGGTGATGAACTGCTGCACAGTATCCTGCAGGGTCTGGAAGTCTCAAAGAACGATATCAAGATGATGGCAGTCACATATTCCATGGGCGATGGCATAGACCGCATCACACACATTGACCGGGTGCCTGGCAGGGGTATTACAAGCCGTGACGGTGCAGGGCTTCATGTGGGCGGGGGAACCCATGTCTATGATACAATAAAGAATTCAGGCATACCTGCCGTTGTGATCCCGGGGCTGCACAGGGGCAACACACCGGATGTCAGGTTCAATGTATTCTCACACGGGGCCAGTCCCGAAAAGCTCGGTATTACCTACCATGCCCATAAATTGGGATATGATAATTTCATTGTCTCTGATATAAGTTCTAACACGGTAACACTGGCAGCAGCAGATGGACGGCTACTAGGTGCTATCGATGCCTGCATCTTCGCACCCGGAATACATCATGGACCACTGGACCTTGCAGCCATCAGGGACGTAGATGCCGGCCTGTATACTGCCAATGAAGCCTTCACGCAAGCGGGTGTGGTCAGGATGACCGGACACTCCGGTATTGGTGAGCTTATCGACGATTTCAACAACAATGATGAAAAGGCTATCCTGGCAGTTGATACTCTTGCATTGTTTGCATCCATGGAGATCGTATCGATGACCCTTCCCTTGAAAGAAAAAGGTGTGTACAGGCCCGAAGTCTTCATCTCGGGTTCGGTCAGTGAGATACAATATATAAAAGAGAGAATTGAGGGTCATATTGGAGGCAGGGTTTCGTCCCTTGGGGTGTGGAGTGCTGCAAAAGGGTGTGCCTGCATTGCAGAAGATGTGTTTAATGGAGCAGGACATATACTTGGGATAGGTGTAGATGCCTGATAATGGGCATGCTTCATTTCAATAAGTTTAAATCAGGACATCACCATACTAATTCCGATGAGGTTTGAGCGCCGTCATATAATCTCAATGAAGGATTTTACAAGGGACGAAATGGAGTATGTCCTGGACCGGGCAGCTAAACTTGAACCGCTGGCAAGGGGCGGCAGGTCTGACCTTCTGGCCGGTAAGATACTTGCACTGTTATTCTATGAGCCGAGTACCAGGACCAGGATGTCCTTTGAGACTGCCATGCTCAGGCTTGGCGGTAATGTCCTGAACCTTGGCTCCAAAGAGGCCACCAGTATTGTAAAAGGTGAAACACTTGCAGATATGATCAGGGTGGTAAGTACTTATTCCGATGCAATAGTACAGCGGCATCCCAGTGAAGGTTCGGCGCTAATGGCTGCCGAATTTTCATCAGTTCCCATTATAAACGGCGGCGATGGTGCGGGGCATCATCCCACACAAACACTACTGGACCTGTACACGATCAGAAAGGAAAGCCATCTTGATAACCTGGATATTGCGATTGTAGGGGACCTGAAATATGGCCGGACTGTCCATTCCCTGACTTACGCCCTGTCATTATATGGTGCAAACATCACTCTTGTTTCACCACCACAGTTAAAGATGCCTGACCAGATCAAAGCTGACCTGAAGGCCAGGGGTGCCCGGGTCCGTGAGACAGAGAACCTTGAGGAGACATTGGACTGTATTGATGTGCTGTACATGACCCGCATCCAGAAAGAACGCTTTCCTGATCCCACTGAATATAAAAAGGTGGCAGGTGCCTACAAGATCACGACAGGACATCTGGGGAATGTGAGGGATAGTATGATAATAATGCATCCGCTTCCAAGGGTGTATGAGATTGATAGTTCAGTGGATACTTCTTCCCATGCCCGTTATTTTGAGCAGTCTTTCTATGGGGTCCCCATCAGGATGGCACTGCTTACCATTGTAATGGGGGTAGGGGTATGAGTGCTGAAAAAGAATTGAGGGTGCGACCCATTCGTAACGGTACTGTAATTGATCGCATATTGGCAGGACAGGCTATGAACGTACTTAAGATACTGGGGATAAAAGGTGCATATAGTGACGTCGTAACCATGGCTATGAATGTTCCCAGCAAGGCACTTGGACAAAAAGATATAGTTAAGATCGAAAACAGGGAACTGGAAGAAAAAGAATTAGATAAGATATCTTTAATTTCTACGGGAGCCACTATTAATATTATCAGGGATTTCGAAGTGGCAGATAAATACCAGGTAGAACTGCCGGAAATAGTGGAAAGTATGGTGAAGTGTATCAATCCCAATTGTATTTCAAATACAAAGGAACCTGTTACTTCAAAGTTCGAAGTAAAAAAAGACCCCGTACAATTGAGATGCATTTATTGTGAGAATATTATTACGGAAAATATAGCAGAACATCTGCTATGAAGAGGTGATGAATTGGCAGAAATTAATCGTGTCCTGTTACTCTTGAAAAATATGGTCTATGAAAGCACCAGTCCCCAGGAGACCGTCAGGTTCGCAAAATACTATCGAAAAAAAGGGCTTGATGTGGTGGTGGTATTGTGGGGGCCTATGGGTGTGTTGCTGGGTAAGAAAGATAAGTACGGGGCCCAGGCATATGATAAATATGTCAATGAATGCATAGATATGGGAGTCAGGTTCAAATGTTGTGACCTGGCATGTTCAATGATGGGGATATGCAATTATGATTTAATAGAGGGAATCGAAATTGTGGAGTCATATGAAGTGGCTGAAATGTTCCTGGAATATCAAACGGATGGTCAGCTTATAATTAGTTTATAGTTTTTCAGATAGTTCACGTAAATATAATTTTAAAATGTGTGTGCGGAAACATTAATGGTTAATAACATACATTAAAACACATATCAGACAGGCATATTCGTTGTCAGGAAAATGTTCACTTAGTTTGCATTTTCTAAGTCTTCAGGAAAGTCTATACATTGCTATATATTGAAAAAAAATAAATATGTGAAAAAGGATGCATGAATTTAAATAAAATAAATATCATGTATATTTAGTATATATAATTGTTAGCTATTTAGAATTATTAGGAGCATGTTAATATGGAACTTACACCCATTCAGAAGGAAATTTTAACTGCTTTAATAAATCTTTATCGTAAGCAAAAAACAGCCGTAAAAGGGGAAAATATAGCCGAAGTTATCAACCGTAATCCGGGCACGGTCAGGAACCAGATGCAATCGCTAAAGGCATTGGGGCTTGTAGAAGGTGTACCCGGCCCGAAAGGTGGTTATAAAGTTACAGGTGCTACCTACCAGGCGTTAAGTATTGTTGAAATGGATAAAGAAGTAGTAGTTCCTATTTTTAAAAACCAGCAGCATATGGACAATTTAACTGCCGCTGAGATTAGTTTTACCACTGTACGCCATCCTGACACCTGTAACGGTATTATCCGCATACTCGGGGATATCCATGATTTCGATTCCGGTGATATCATACAGGTGGGGCCCACTCCTGTTAATAAACTTGTTATACGCGGGAAAGTGGTAGGACGGGATGATTCATCCAATGCGTTGCTGTTCTCAATCACAGAGATGGTTTCGCTGCCTAAAAGCCCTATTAAGGATTTCGTACCTGATAAGTTCATAGTCGTTCCTGCCAATTCCACGATACAGGAGGCAGCAAGGATATTCACCAGGAATAACACTCACGGTGCACCGGTGGAAGATAAAGGCAATATTGTGGGTATAATTACATATTCCGATATTGGCCGGACGCTTGCCAGTGGAAAAATGAACCTGAAGGTAAGGGAGATCATGACCAGGGAGATTATTTCAGTGGATGGTGACACACCACTCTATGACGTTGTCAAGGTATTTGATGAAAATAAGGTGGGAAGAATTATGGTTACCGACGGCGGCAAACATATGGGGATTATCAGTAAGACTGATGTACTCCATGAGATGATCCTTCATTAGATTGACTGATTCATTTTTACTCGTACTCCTTAACCGATGACCAATGGAATGTCCTCAAGGTATCCTTGCAAATGTAACATAGCCTGAATGTCCAACCCTGATCGTAGACGGGCGCGTCCCTCTTTCGCTGAAGGATATTTCTCGCTGGGTACATTCAAAAGTGACCACCTCTTCAAGTTCGATCATACTGATAGCCTGGCGCACATCCTTTGCCTGTTCCATGAAAGGTGAGAACACCACGAAAAAACCGCCGGGGTTTAACACTTCAGGCACAAACGGCACAACTTCGGATGCATGGTGCAGATCAAGGGTAACCACATCAAAGGTCTCATCAATTGAATGGATCTCCTGCATTATATCCCCATGTCTCACCTCCACATTATCAAGACCTGCAAGGGCGATATTAGACCTGGCCACATCAAGGAAATCCTGCCTGACCTCATAAGATAGTACCCTTTTTGCCACAAGTCCCAAATAAATAGCAAGGATGCCAGAGCCAGTGCCTGCATCCAGTACAGTATCGTCCTTATTCAGACCGGTATGGGATATGATCATACCTATGTCCTTTGGATTTACAGGTGCTCCGGTTCTTTTTAATTTGTTGAAAAAATCAGGTGCCCTTGGACGGCGTGTATCTAATTCAAATCCCAGGTGCGATGCAATAGAATCACCGTACTCCATCCCAGGCAATCGGTCCAGCTTGAACACGCCCATTTCCGTATGCAGGTCCCCGCTCCCTGCCGTAACAAAATAGTTCTTACCGCTGCCTTTTAAAAGTACCGGGTCCCCTGGTTTCAAAGTATATCACGCACCAGTGGAACGATCTGGGTAATATGGTCGATCACTGCATCTGATTCGAGGATTAATCTTTCAGGTCTTACGTTTCGCTGCTGGACCGTAAGCACAGCAAAATCGGCTTCCCTGAATGCCATTATGTCGTTAATAGCATCTCCTACCATAACAACCTGTTCATATGATCGTTTCAGTTCCCTGATGATCCTGCATTTACGATCCGGAGTTGAAAGACCGAAGGTATGCTCCTTTTTGACGCCGATACTTCCTGACACCATTTCAACATCTTCCTGCTTATCGCCTGAGGCAATAAATATGTCTACGCCCATCGCTGTAAGCTGGGATACCACATCTCCTGCTTCAGGATACGGGCATCCGCCGGTACTCAATGTATATGGGATACAACTTCGGGCCAAATCGACCATCAGGCCCACGCCCAAATATTGCTTATCATCACAGCGATGCCATACTGCTTCAAGCACTTCCTGGAGATCAGATACCAATGCAATTGAATCAGAACTTATAATTGAGTGTGCTTTTTCAATACTTAATGATCTACTGCTGCAACCAATATCGATCTCAACATGTAATTCCTTAATAAATCGATGTACCGGATAACTCCCGTCTACCTGCATCAACTGTTCCGGCCTGATATGCAGAATAATAATGGCAAAATTCGGATCAGTTCCTGCAAGGTCAGTTGTCACAATATCATAATAAACGGAGCCGTCCCTGAGATCCTTTGCTGCCCTATACATGTGTAAAAGTGTGCCCGCACTGTCAAAGACCACTGCTGTTTTTGCCATA
>DAOUWY010000031.1 GCA_030666885.1 Methanosarcinales archaeon | reverse complement strand
TTTCATCATTTACCATAAAATTAAGACGCAAGGGTCGCTCCACAGTAATTCTCTGGTATCCAAAATCAGTATTATCAAAAATCTTCACATATTCACCTTGTGTGAAATCACCATAAAGACGTGTAATTTCACCAATATGATCGGCTTTACCATCGCGCCCGTCCCCAATCTCATTGCGTTTATTACCAAGGCTTTTACGCATCTTCAAAAAGAATCCGGTAGCATCGATAAGCTGAATCCTGCCCCTGCGCTCCTTTTCCTTACGGTTCGTCACAATCCAGAGATATGTGCTGATACCTGTATTGTAAAATAGCTGGTCCGGAAGTGCTACAACAGCATCAAGCCAATCACTGTCAATTATCCATTTACGGATATCGCTCTCCCCTGACCCTGCAACCCCTGTAAAAAGCGGTGAGCCGTTAAAGACAATTGCCAGTCGCGTACCCCCCTCTTTTCGTTCCTTCATCTTGCTTATCATATGCTGGAGGAACAGGAACGAGCCATCATTAATGCGCGGCAATCCCGCGCCGAACCGCCCGCCGTATCCCTGTTCGTTATGTTCTTTCTTAATAAAATCCTGCTGGGGCTTCCACTCAACGCCAAATGGCGGATTGGCAAGCATGTAATCAAATGTCTTGTCTGAAAAATAATCATTAGTGAAGCTGTCACCGAACCTGATATTGTCCAGCCCCTGACCTTTAATCATCATATCAGAGCCGCAGATAGCGTATGATTGCGGGTTGTAGTCCTGGGCAAATACCTCAAGCGTTGCATCAGGATTCAACTCACGAAGGTAATCCTCAGAAACAGACAGCATCCCTCCTGTCCCTGCCGCAGGATCGTAAAGCGTCTTCACAATACCCCTGGTAGTTAAAGTATCGTCATCAGGCACAAATATCAGGTTAACCATAAGCCTGATTACTTCCCTTGGGGTGAAGTGGTCGCCAGCCTCCTCATTACTGGCTTCATTGAACCGCCTGATAAGTTCCTCAAAGATATACCCCATCTCTATATTAGACACCTTATCAGGATGCAGGTCAATCTCACAGAACTTTGCAACAACCTGGTACAATCGATCTGCTTTTTCGAGCTTAGCAATATGTTCTTCAAAACCAAAGTGTTCGATAATATCGCGAGCATGTTTTGAGAAACTCTTGATATACTGGGTCAGGTTTGCTGCGATGTGATCGGGGTCGTCTTTCAATCTCTCAAAAGTGAAACGGCTTGTATTGTGGAATGACTGCCCGGCAACCCGGTTTAAAATTCGTTCTGGGTTCGTAATCTTACCATCTTGCCGGTTTTCGTATTCTTTAATCACTTTATCTTTAGTAGGCTCAAGCACACAGTCAAGACGGCGCAGCACAGTCAATGGCAGCATGACATCCTTATACTGGTTAGGTCGGTATGGTCCCCGCAACAGGTCTGCCACTGACCAGATGAAGCTGACCTTCTCGTTAAAGTTATTCATGGGCTAACCTCTCCATGTAAAGTTTCGTTCACTTTGATGCAATGTGTAAGTACTGGTTTTAATATCATGTTTACACTTTTTCCTCATTCAGTCTAAAATTTTGGCACCACTAAATTCCCTGATTAACCAGCCAGCCACTAAATCGGTCATAATTTAGTTATCATCAATCATTTCTTTTCATTTAAAATTCTTTTGTATTGGTTGTCGAAAACTCAGTGTCAACACTGAGTAAGAAACACCACAGGATAAAGGCAGACTTCATACTTTTTATTATTTACCGGGACTATTCAGAAAACCGCAGAGAGCGCTGAGACACGCAGAGAAAACAAAACATCTCTGCACATCTCTGCACCTCTTTGAATCCTCTGTGGTGAATCATTTTTACCACGATTCATTTATCCAGAATAAATTAAAAGATCACAGAATTGAATCGTTAATATTATCTGATAGAAATGTAGTTGTAAACGTGAAAAGCAATTCAACTTATTCTTTAAATAGTTGGAGATAGCCAGATGGATTTACCAGTAATACATTTACCTGATGTACAGGCAAACAGACCAGATATTCCAATAACACTATCAAGAGTTGGAGTAACTAACGTTAAGAAGTTAGTTGAGGTTTCAAGGGCAGAGAAGCGACCTATAATATTAATATCACAATTTGATATATTCGTAGACCTTCCTTCGGATCGTAAAGGTGCAAATCTTTCACGGAATTTCGAAGCCATTGATGAGGTAGTTGAGGAAGCGCTCACCTCACCAGTATGCGAAATTGAAGAACTCTGCGGAGAAGTTGCCAGGAGATTGCTTGACAGGCACGAATATGCCACCAGGGCAGAGGTAATAATGCAGAGCGAGTATATAATCAAGCGTACCACGCCAATCAACAAAGTAAAGTGCCAGCAAGTGGTGGATATTTTTGCAGAGGCTACGGCATTACGTAAGGATAACAATAAAGTCTCTGTGAAAAAGATGGTCGGTGCCGAGGTCATTGGTATAACGGCCTGTCCCTGTGCCCAGGAGATCATACGGGAAAAAGCAGAAAAAGAATTGAAGAGATTGAATGTGGACAGCAAGACAATCTATGAATTCTTTGATAATATTCCCATGGCAACGCATAACCAGAGAGGGAGAGGTATAATATCCATTGAGGTTTCCAGCGGCCACAAGGTCTCTATTGATAAGATCATCCGGATAGTTGAAGGATCAATGAGTTCCAATATATACGAATTACTCAAACGCAATGATGAGGCAATGCTTGTGGAAACAGCCCATAAGAACCCAAAATTCGTGGAAGACTGTGTCAGGACAATGGCTAAAAAGATCGTACAAGAGTTCACTGACCTGCCGGATGAGGCTGTAATAACCATTAAACAGATCAATGAAGAAAGTATCCACACCCATAATGCTTTTGCAGAGCGTATTGCTACCCTTGGTGAACTAAAGAGCGAACTGGGTATAAAATAGATGTAAAAATGGGTATAAAAATAGGTGTATAAAATAAGTTATTTATCCGGTACCATGCAAGCATTATTCTAAAATCCAGATATTCCGGCATTTATTTGATATACATATACCTAGTAATATATTTCAGCAGAATAATTGTAACAGGAGTCATCAAAATGCCAGTAATCACGTTATACTACGAAGATATTGAAACACTTATCGGTACGGACAAAGACACCTTTATCGACCGGGTTCCCATGATCGGTGCAGATATCGAACGTATCGAAGATGACCATATAGATATAGAATTCTTCCCTGACAGACCTGACCTGTACAGTCCCGAAGGTGTTGCCAGGGCAATGAGGGGTTTTCTTGATATACATACCGGTCTGCCTGAATATAATGTAAAGGATTCCGGTATCAGGGTCACCCTGGACGATGGGGTCAGGAATATCCGGCCTTACCTGGGCTGTGCGGTCGTAACGGGACTTGAGTTCAATGATTACAGCATTGAGAGCCTGATGGGACTTCAGGAGGACCTGCACTGGGGCCTGGGCAGGGACCGCAAGAAAGTGTCAATCGGCATACACGATATGAGCGATATTGAACCACCATTCAGGTATGTGGCTGCTAATCAGGATTTTTGTTTTGTGCCCCTGGATTTTGAAGAACCCATGACCATGCAGGAGATACTTGAACGACATCCAAAGGGAGTGAAATATGCCCATCTCATGGAAGGGTTCGATAAATATCCCCTGATACTTGATGCCAAAGACCAGGTACTTTCATTCCCGCCTATTATCAACGGACAGCTTACCAGGGTCAGCCATGAAACCCGCAACCTGTTCATTGATGTGACCGGTCTGGACCAAAACGTATATACAGCACTTAATATTGTGGTAACTTCCCTTGCCGGGCGGGGCGGTAAGATCGGGACGGTAACTATTGAAAATAGTATTGACAATGGTATTGAGGATAATATCATCACGCCTGACCTGACACCCGGACACTGGAGTCTTGGAACAGATGAAGTAAGATCATTGATAGGTATTGACCTCACGCCACAACAGATCGTAGAACAACTTCAGCGCATGAGGTTCGGGGCATCCGTAAACGAAGATGGATCCATAGATGTAAGTTCCCCTGCATACAGGGCAGATATACTGCATACCTGGGATATCCTGGAGGATATTTCAATCGGATATGGGTATGATAATATACCTCTTGTTATCCCAAAGACCGTAACAGTGGGTAAGCAGCACCCGATATCCATCAGGCGCAATGAGATACTACAGATAATGCCGGGGTTAGGATATAACCAGGTAATGCCTTTCACCCTTACAAGTGAAAAGGTACATTACAATAACATGCTGCGCAGTCCGGACCAAAAGGCTACTCCCTTAAAGCATCCTATCAGTGAGGACCAGACCATGGTCAGGACCACTATCCTGCCTAACCTGATGGAGATACTGTCATTGAACCAGCACCGTGAACTGCCACAGCGTATCTTTGAGGTTGGGGATGTGGTAGTGGATGGTATTACCACACAACACCTGGCAGCAGTAAGTATCCATCCCACATCTAATTTTACAGAGATAAGGGGTGTGGTCGATGCTGTTATGCGTGAGAGGAATATAGAATACTCGATTACCGGGACCGATGATCCAGCATTTTTAAAAGGCAGGCGTGCAGCGCTCACGGTTGATGGAAACGAGATCGGTACTTTTGGTGAGATCCACCCTGATGTTCTTACAAATTTCCAACTACAGCAGCCCACAGTAGGTTTTGAGCTGATGGTATGAAGATAATCGACATCTCCAGGACTATCCACCCGGATATGGAGATGTATCCCGGGGATACGGGGCCAAATATCACAAAGGTATCAGGGCTTGATGAGGGCGACTCCTACAATATTTCACGTATCACTCTTGGAACCCATACCGGCACCCATGTGGACCCGCCCCTGCACGTCATACCTGGCGGGGCCGGAATTGACAGACTGTCTATGAACACGCTTGTAGGCAGTGCAAGGGTACTGGACTTATCATCCATTAACAGGCCCATAGAATCCGATGATATCGGTCCACTTGAAGCAGGGAAAATTATCTTATTTAAAGGCGGCCCGGGTGACTCGGGCGACTTAAGTGGTTCAGGCTACTTAGGTTGTTCAGGTGGCCCGGGCGCATCCTGCGGGGCATGTCTTACGGCGGCATGTGCCAGGTACCTCACGGATACCGGGATTAAAACTATTGGTACCGATGCTATATCCATAGGCGCTCAGGATGAGGAACACGAGGTCCATCATACATTGCTGGATGCGGGTATCGTAGTGATCGAAGGGCTTGAAATGACAGATGTGAAAGCAGGGGATTATTTTTTGGTATGCCTGCCGCTAAAGATCGCTAACGGTGACGGGGGGCCTGCCAGGGCAGTACTGATAAAAGAAAAAGAGTAGTATCCGGGATTACCCGAATACTAACAGTGAGTTTGTGGTGCCAAGGGCCATTTTACTGGCATCCGGGGTCATGTCGAGGCATACGAAAAACATCCCGTATTGACTTTCAAGATGGTAGGTTGCCTTTTCAACACCATCCAGGTTATACATTCTCAGGTCCTTGTCCTCACTGATAACCACATATTCAGCGTCTTCTGATATTCCAATAACCCCTACGTCAGATCCCATCTGCTTCATCCATTCCACATTGCCGTTTTGGTCAAGCAGATATACCTTGTTCTTAAATGAAAAACTATTGTCTGCATTATAGGGTTTTGTCAGGATATAACTCCCGTCCTTGCTGATCTCTATCTCAACAGTGTTTATATCGATTTCCTTTTCCCAGTTTTTATTTTCATATTTGTCAAAGGAATGTATCTTATTATCATCTGTCAGGACATACAGCTTCTCACCGTCATCTGATATCTTTACATCTTCAACTTCACCGGATACGTCCTTGAACCAGGTGTACATATGCTTACTCTCCGTGTCAAGGTAGTATACCATTTCATCCTGGGTGCCTACAAGCATGTTTTTGCCGTCGGCCGAATAATCAAAAACCTGGACCTTTGCAGTGGATATGCCAATTGGCCAGTTCCATACTTCATTACCCTTGATACCCACGGCAGATAACTGCGGTGACTTTTCACCGCCCTGTATCAAATTGCCATTATCCAGGACATCTATCTGGTTAATAGTGCCACCTGTATTATAGGAATACAGTTTTCCTCCGGTGTTATCATATAATTCTACAAAATCATTATCAGCTATGCCTATATATTCCCCTGAGCCCGATACGGAGATGAACTGGGCATTGGGCCAGTTATAGTTTGTCAGTAGTTTTTTTGTGGGCGTTATTATTATAGCCTTCCGGGTGGACACACCTCCCACATAGTTACCATCATCTGAAATGGATACTTCCTTGATCCTTACCCTGTTGGTCCATTCATCTGTGGGACCGCTGAGAAGCTGGACCGGGTCTACTGTTTGTGTAGCAGTGGGGGTAACAGTAGTATTACTGGTCTCTTCTGGTGCAGGTGTGGTTTCGGGAGGCTCGGGAACCTCATATTCAGATACACACCCTGAGAAGATAATGACCGACGATACAAGAAGTACACAGATCAGGATAACTGGTTTTTTCATAATTATCACCTTTTTATATTTATCATGAGATGGTTTTATAGTTATTGTTTCCTTTGTATAAAATTTGTGTATGGGTCGAAACAGACATTTCCATAAGCTATTACCGTAATGAATATATGGAACCACAGCATGAAGAATAACTCTCATTAATAATGACTATTACCTGCTAAAAGAAGTTCAGATAAAAGGCGGCTTAATGAAAAACTTTGGAGGACGTCTGTGATGCTTAAAGTTAAAAACCTTGTAAAAGACTACGAGTTGGAAGATGCTACAGTTAGGGCAATTGATGGTATTAATTTTGAAGTGAACGATGGCAAGATTCTTGGGGTAATGGGGAGAAGTGGCAGTGGTAAGACTACCTTAATGATGGTGTTAAGAGGTATAGAGCACTTTAACGAGGGTGAAATACAACTGGATAACCTTACCCTTACTCCTGACTCCCCGTATGAGGACATGCTGGCAATGAAGGGAATGACTGCCATCCATTTACAGAGGAATTTCGGTATCTGGCCGGGGTCTGCTATAGAGAACATCATCAGGCGCCTATATTCATTGCGTGTTGGCCATGAAGCACTACCATCAAAGGAACATCCCGATTATGATGATCTGTATGCCCAGAGTATGGAATTCCTCAAACTCGTGGGTCTTGAGCACAAGGCTGAACATTACACACCTGTTCTAAGCGGAGGCGAGAAACAGAGGTTATTGATCGCACGCCAGATCGCAGCCAATCCCAAGTTACTGCTGCTGGATGAACCTGCTACCATGACCTGTCCTGCTACTAAACAGGAGGTCCTTGATACGATCAAGAGGGTCCAGCAGAAGACCGGGATCATTACCATAATTGTCTCTCATTTGCCAGAAATACACAGTTATCTTGCTGATAAGGTGATATGGCTGGAGGAAGGCAAGATCGTAGCAGAGGGAAAAGCGGATGACCTTATTGAAGATTTCCTTAAAGGTATGAAACCTGAAGTGCCACTGCCTGAATTGAAAGAAGACAAGACCGTAATTGGGGTCGAGGATCTTTGCCAGCGCTATTTCCTGGTGCGCCAAGGAGAAGTACTGGATATCGAGGATATGAATGTGGAATTCAAAAAAGGCGAGATCACTGCACTTATCGGACCAAGTGGTGCAGGTAAGACCACACTGTTACATGCAATGGACGGGCTTATTTATCCTGATGAAGGTGAGATAAATTTCCTGCTTGATGGTAAATGGGTTGATACCACTATTTACTCTCCTGATAGAATGGAACTGCGCAGGCGTACCAGCATTATGTACCAGGAATTCGCCCTCTACCCGAATACGCCAATTAAGCACCAACTGGCCTATAAGCTGGGTGTTAAGGGTATGCATGTATTAGAGGCTGCAAGGGAAAAAGCAAAAGAATTGAGTATTCCTGATGAACACCTGGATGCAATATACAGGTTAACAGATGTCGGAGGGGAAAGTGCCCAGGAAGAACTGGAAAGGATGGGGTATTCACTGGATATTGTCAGCGTGCTCTTCCCGAGAAGTCCTTTGGATGAGGTCACAAAACATGCCGGGCCGATATTTGGAGCAATGAAACTTCCCATGTCAGTCCTGGATTCAAAGCCATACCAGTTGAGCGGTGGAGAGAATGTACGGGCGGCACTGGCACTTGCCATGATAACAAATCCTGATTATCTGCTGCTGGATGAACCTTTTGGCGACCTGGACCCTATTACCTTGCGGGAAGTAGCCAATTCCCTGAAAGTAGTCAGTGAAAAGTTTGGGACCACCATCATATTGATCAGCCATCACATGGATTTTGTGAATGAAGTTGCACACAGGGCTATATTGATCGATAACGGTGATATAACCATGGATGGCGACCCGCTTGCTGTTACAAGTAAATTGATCGAGATAGGACATGCCACCTATATGGAACATGCTATAGTGGACTATAAGATGGAAAACATGAAATAAATTGGTTTATCCATTGTGGAACCGGGAAGACCATAGTAGTATTACCATATTGGTTTTACTACAGTGGTTTTATCTTAGCATTTAAATCATTGACTGCCACCCGGTCATACCTACTATTTTATGATATCCCAGTAGAATATATCTTCCGGAAATAATATGTTCCAGCAAGATGAAAACACGGATCAGGGAGGTATGCCAGTCGATGGTGGACAGATAGAGGGAACTGAGCTTACCAGACAAATAGATACCGGACCGACAGGTCCTGCCGGGGCTACTGTTCCAAAACCCGGGAAAAAGGGTTCAAGAGCAGGACGCGTTTTGATCTATCTGCTGGTGATTTTTGGACTATTGACAATAATTGGCGGGAGCTTTTTCGTCATTTTTGGAGATTTCGATACCTTGCCCGGGGATTCCAATAAGGTTGCTGTGATATATGTCCAGGGTACTATGATAACAGGCAATTTACCTGGAGGATTAGGGTATGCCACATCGGAAGAGATCAGCAGGAGCATCCAGGATGCTGCTGATGATAAGAATGTAAAGGCCATTGTGCTGCGCATAAATAGCCCTGGCGGTACACCTGCCTCGGCCCAGGAGATTGTGTCAGAGATAAAAAAAGCACAGGAACATAAGCCTGTTGTAGTATCAATGGGTGATGTGGCAGCCAGTGCAGCTTATTATATCTCTGCACCGGCAGACCACATTATAGCCAACCCGGATACAATGACAGGTAGTATTGGAGTTATCTGGGTGTTCGAGAACAGTTCTGAGTATTTTGATGAGGAGGGAATAAAATTTTACGTGGCAAAGAGCGGAGATTTCAAGGATATGGGTGCCAACTGGAGGGGACTGAGTGATGCTGAAAGGCAATATTCAGAAGAGGTGGTCCTGGATGTTTTCGAAAGGTTCGTTGATGAGATTGCCACTGGAAGGGGCTTGAACAGGTCTGATGTGAAAGACATGGCCGACGGCAGGATATATACGGGAGCCAGGGCTGTGGAACTGGGGCTGGTGGATGAGACCGGGAACCTCTATGATGCTATTGATGTAGCGGCAAAAATGGGTGGTATCGAAGGTAAGCCGATTGTGAGTTATAAGAACAAGCCTTCATTGTCAAGTATCCTGTTCGGAAGTACAGAAAGTACTGATGCCCAATCTAAATCCCTGGTAGGATATCTTTTTGAAAGTCCTTTCGGATTTATCGAGGCTTAGAATATTACTTCGAAAATCACTTCAAATATTATATAGAATGTGCTATAAATTATTCAAATTCTTTATTGAGTTTTATATGAAAATCCAATATCAGTTTTGTGGTTTTGTTATCCATGTTCAACCTGAATGTACGGATCTGTTTACCAAGGCGTTTTTCAATAACAACGTCAGCTTTTAGCAATGGGTCGATCACTCTTGCCACACTTGAATGGGACAGTCCGGTCTCTTCTGCGATTCCTGAAAGGTAAGTGGATTCATTCTGGTGTTTGATAAGATTTTCAAGGACTGTCATTTGTGCAGTCCGTCCGAATATTTTTTCAAGTGCAGTCATTACCACATAATATCAGTTAATCAGTAATAAGGCTTACTATATATTTTTGAGATAGGATAATTGATAGAAAGGTTTACGTATACTTTGATAAATCTTAAGTATAATGATTTCATTTGATATATTAAATAGTTTGTCTGTTAATTTGGTGGTTATATGAATCCGGACGAGATAGATAAAGAGATAATAAATATTATTAAAAAAGACCCTGAAATGCCTTATTCCCGCATTGCTGAATTACTTCTGATCAGCGAAGAAGAAGTAAAAGAAAAACTTGAGATGCTGTCGGATACAAGGCAAAAGATACTGATAGTGGATGATGAACTTGATACCCTGATACCCCTTAAAAGGGCACTGGAAGCTGAAGATTACCTGGTTGTTGAAGCATCCAGCGGCATGGAAGCTATTGAAAAGACAAGATCGAATCATCCGGATTTGATACTGCTGGACCTGATGATGCCGGGCATGGACGGGTTCGAGGTGTGCAATGTGTTAAAAGATGATGCATTAACTGGCTACATCCCGATAATAATGTTAACAGCCAAAGGCGATATCGATGATAAGATAGAAGGGATAGAGACCGGTGCTGATGATTATGTTACCAAACCGTTCGACCTGGGCGAGTTAAAGGCCAGGATAAAAATGATACTTCGAAGGACCGGCGTTTGACTTGGTCAATAACCCAGATATATTTGTCTCATTCAAATGGTACCGAATCTAATATTTAAGGATCATAAGTATAATCTGCTAACAATCCTGATTATTTGTATTTTTGCCATTACCCTGATTATATTCCTTGGATCCAGGACTAATGAAGAGGTACAGAATATAGTCCAGGAACAGTTCAATGAACAACAGTTGTTACTTGCAAGGCAGTCCACGGATGGAATAGAGGAATTTTTAAACCAGAAGACAGTAATCATCGAGATACTGGCCAATGAGATATCGGATAAACCACCTGATGAAGTGGTAACTTCTTTTGTTAATGTCTATAATGAAACAACTGACATACATGTCATTGAGTTCGTAAACGAAAGCGGTATAGTGACTCTTGGATATCCGGAAGAAAACAGTCCGCTTGGTTATGACCTTTATGAAAATAACCAGGAATGGGCTTTTGAACGGGCCAGGGACAACAAGGAGACATACATTTCAAATCCTACGTTCTTATTGGAGGGGGGGATGGGGGGTTTTATCTGGACGCCTGTTTATAAAGGTGACGAGTTCAAAGGCATCGTAATTGTAATAATAAGGATATCGGATATTTCAGACCGATTCCTGAACAATTGTGAATCCCCGCATGAGATTTATATGATCGATAAGCGGGGGACAATATTGTATGACAGTTCCAATAGATACCTATGGGGACGGAATTATCCGGATAAACTGGGTAATGAAAGCCCGTATCTGCAGCAGATACTTCATCACCAGATGAATGGTTCCGAAGGCACAGGTTATTATTTAGGGATAAATCGTTCTGAAAAGAGATTAATAGCTTATTCTCCTATCTACTGGCGTAACCAGATATGGTCTGTTGCAGTAACGTCACCTGCATCAAAAGTGGACACAATGATAAATTCTGTTTATGTGAAACAGTGCGT
>DAOUWY010000217.1 GCA_030666885.1 Methanosarcinales archaeon | reverse complement strand
CTGATGCTGAATGAAAGGGACCGGCTGAGGATTCACTATGATGGTACTCCCATGGCATGTGTAAACGATCCCGAACTGGTCTTCAATGCTACCACGGCCACATGCTGGATATCCCAGCAGACAAGGGAACAGGCACAGGTCATGATGTATATACCTGAATTCTCTGAACACACCATTGATATCGTTGTCGAATCAGATGAAGCGGCTGAAGTACCGACAACAACAGAAACAGGGGTACCGGGATTCGAAGCTATAATTGCAGTACTGGGTCTGGTGCTTACCGGGTATGTGTCTAGAAAATTGAAGAAATAATATTGAGTTGGGATTTTTCCCAACTCTAAAACCATTGACCATAGCTTGTCCCAACCGCAGCAGAGCTGCGATGTATAACGATTAGGATCAAATGAACCTCCACACAGCAGAGCTGTGGAGAGCTTCATTTCAAGGGGTTCCGGGAAGGGCTGGCAGAGTCATATGACACAATCGGACATTCGGACATTGTCTGAATTCAGCCATATAATGGTATTCATTAGAGATCTGTTGACAGAGGATACGATGGGGTGCCTCTGTAAAGGAGTACTTTTCCATATCATATCCACGTTAAGTTATTATACTGTTTTCTTAAAAAAACCATTAACAAGCACTCTAAGTATATAAAATTATTAAGTGCTCCGATGGGGATTTGAACCCCAGTCGCAGGAGTGAGAGTCCTGCATGATTGGCCGTGCTACACTATCGGAGCACATGGTAGAATGGTTCTTAATAATTGTTTTTCCATTTAACCTTTTTGTAACTACATAGCATAAACACTACATTCAAAAGTAAATTTAAATTAAAGGATGATTTACCTTTTTAAAACACATTGTCGAACCCGGGATGCACTGTAAATTCGTACATGTAAAGTGCCCATAAAGATAAAATGCAGAACATAATAGATAAATTTCTAAGCATGCAGTTATGATTTGGTAATGTAAATAAATATGGAATTTGCTTATCAAGTATTCAAAACCACAGTCAGTTGACGTTGTAAATACTAATATATTGATGTAAATACCTGATGCGAAAATATCTATAACGAAAAATCAACATGCATCGGCATAACTCATGAAATAGGTTTAAGTACTATTACTTAAAAACATAGGCGGTAACAGTAAACCGTTAAAGGGGCATTGATTATGACAGAAACAAGAAATTTTGTATTGAGAGATAAGAAAGGCGAAGAACATGGAGTGTTTACTGGTAAACAGCCCAGACAAGCCGCCCTTAAAGCAGCTAACAGGGGAAATGGAACCAAGAAGAAGCCAGAACAGATCATTCTCAGGGAAAGAGGTACAAAGAAGCTCCACTACTATGATGGATGGAGAGAAGAAGTTTCAGCTCCCAAGAACAAACCAAGCTGGATGCCAGACACGATCAAGAAACCTAACGTAAAGAAGACCAAGATCGAAGTAGTTGACAAACTTTAAAACTAGTCTGGCCCTGTAAAGGGCACTTTTTTTCTTTTTCAAATTTAACTTGAAGTGGAACTTTTTAGATGTAAATGAGCGGTGCGGGGAGTCAAACCCGACCTGCTCACAGAGATCAGTAAAAGCACAACCAGGTGAGTAAGCGGGCATGCCGGGAGTCGAACCCGGGTTCCAGGCTCCGGAGGCCTGAGTGATATCCTCTACACTACATGCCCAGACAGAATATAATAAGCAGCTCCTGATATAAAGGCGCCACCCATTGTGGCTACAAGGTTTACCCCACTATTAGAGAGCCAGCCCCTATGCTGAAAGGTAGCACCCAGAAGGCTATCAAAATTAGTACCTAAAAACCCGCCCAGTACCACGATCAACATCCATAAAACATAAGTAGCAGGACCTGAAGCTGGCAGGTCAATCACACCCAACACCAGGGCCAGCACACCGGTGATGACTGACCCGGCAATACATACCAGTTCACCCAGCCTGGAAACCGCACCGTCGGTCCCTGGTTTGGCAGGTTTTAAGTTCGTGATCATTACAGGTTTACCCTTACATGTCTCCCCAATCTCACTAGCCAGCGTATCCCCGGTAGCCGTTGCCACTGCACCAAGATAAGCAAACATCAACACTGCACCGAGCTGTGGATAAATTTCATGATACATGCCATACGCCACGGCCAGTATGAGTGCGGTAATAGAATTGCAAAGTACATTCTCATAACTCCTGACTCCTCCCTTACCCTGTGCTATCCCCATAATGTGCTTATAATCATATCCGTACCTGGTAAAAGCTCCCCCCAGAAGGAAAAAAGAGATCAGTACCAGGTACCAGTTGAAGTTGGTAAAAACTATGATCAGTACACCCAGCAGTGTGGCCGAAAGCATAGCTGACACATCTGCAATATCAAAACGGTATGCCAGATATGCTAAAAACAACGAGAAGATGAAGATGGCTGACAAGTGGGAAAAGTTCACATAATACCCGAAACTGGCGAAAAGCCACATGATCATGGACGAACCCAGTATCATTGCCATGTTCTTATCTGTCCTGGACGGTATGGATTCCAGCAGTGCGCCTGTCACGGCACCAATTAGCGCAAGGAAGAACAACTGGCTTAGTGTTACGTTAACATTTTGCCAGCCAACGATCCAGTATGCCATTATACATGCCGTTAATGCACCGATCACAATAAGGCCGACACTTGATGTGGCTGAAATGAATTTGTCGTCCAGTTCTGGTTTTCGACCTCCCCTTACACGGATTACGCATGCTGCTACACTACCGGCGCAGGTGATAGAAATAGAAGCACCGATGATATACAGCGAAAATTCGTACCCTGAATACTCCATTAAAATGGCCAGGGACACCATAATAAATACACCCAGTAACACGCCAGACAGTGATGAAAGAAAAGCATTGTGTTGCCGTGACTTCAATAAAAGGATAAGTAAAAGTGGAAGAAATGCAACCACAATGTATATAAGTGGTAAAAAGGGCAGCAATATGGCTAACAGTATGAATAATAGCGGATATTTGAAAGACATATCTTTGCAGGCTTTAACAGACATTGATATCAAGGGTTTTAGATAACCTCACAAGGCAAATAATTTATCCTACAGGTATTACTAATAAAACAATGAAATTCTTTTACAGGCTCTATGAGCAAAGGCTTGAGAAGATTATACGAAAGGATGATTCATCACTTCCCACCCATATTGTACTTATCATTACAGAAAGTGACCTGCTTGAGATCGGTTCTCCGGACAGGATACTTGACTTTATTACATGGTGCCGGAAATATGGTATCAATATCCTCACAATCTATGTCAGCCTGATAGACCTGGATACTGCCATCAAGAACCAGGTTTACAATGATCTGGTAACATGTCTGACCGATACATTGCAGGATGTGGATGCTGGAATTGAACTGCTGTCATTTGATGGGAAGATTGAAAATTTCAAAAAAAGTGATACATCGGGGATGCACATCAACATATCCCTGGGATATGGCGGCAAAAAAGAACTGACAGAAGCATTCAGGGAGATCATGTCCGAGGTCCGCTCGGGTAAGCTGAAACCCGGGGATATTGACGGGTCTGCCATTGAACGACACCTGCTTATCAAGCACGAACCTGACCTGGTGATTCGTTCGGGAGGGAAACGCCTGGCTGATTTTTTGATCTGGCAGTCAGTATATTCAGAAATATATTTCACTGATGTAAGCTGGGTCAATTTGAGAAAACTGGATTTCCTGCGTGCCCTAAGGGATTACCAGAAACGCCAGCGGAGGTTCGGGAAATGAACCAGCCCGTCCTATTGAGGCTGTACGGTAATTCATGACGTAAATACTGGTGCGACCTTCCGGATAATTCGGTTCTATAACTTGACTTATTATTTCAACGCATCTACGTACCACTCCACTGTGAGTGAAGAAAACCCACCATCAAGCGGTGGCGATGTCAGCAGTGGCGGCGGTGGCATTGGTGTAAGCAGCGGGGGGGAGCCTGGGAATGTAGAAGAAACAGTCGTCTTAAGGATTTATCTGAGGGCTGGTGATGCTTCGACCTACAACTTCAACAATGTAGTAACATCAGTTGAAGTTACACCAGAGAGTACCTATGGCCGGGTGGCAGCGAGAATCGAAATCCTGCACGGCCAGCCAGGCAGTATAACCACT
>DAOUWY010000330.1 GCA_030666885.1 Methanosarcinales archaeon | reverse complement strand
CTCGCTTTGGTTCCCGGGACCTGTATGACCTTCTCATACAGGATCTTCGGATCGCCGCCAATGCCACCGTGTCCTGAGATTGCAAGGTCGAAATCCCAGTTGATCACTTTTTGATCAACGATCTTCGTTTCAAGAGATGTCAGGTCTGTCCGTATACCCACCTTTTCGAGCTGGTTCTTCAATATTTCCCCATCCCTGTCAGGCATAGATTGTCCACCAGTGCCGATCATAGAAACAAGTACTTCAAGTTCCAGGGCATTTCCATTCTTGGTGAAGACACCGTCATCCCATTCATAGCCTAGCGATGCTATCATTTCCTTTGCTTTATCAGGATTATATGGGTAATCCGGAATATCCGGATTTGCCCACTGGCTATCTGATGAGATCAACCCGTGACTGGCAGGTTTCCCATATCCCCTGAGTGATTTATTCACGAATTCGTCCTGGTCGATCGCATAAGCCAGCGCCTGCCTGAACACAATATTGTCAAGAGGCTCCTTGTTGTGGTTTATCATCAAAATCCTGTTCCAGTAATGCGGACCTGCTATGACGACAAAACCTTCCTTGGTAAGAGTTTCAGCCATCTCTGGTTTTATTGAAGCCAAGTCTACTTCACCGAGTTGCAGTGCCATCTGGGTGTCGCCTGTTTTTACATAGATCAACTGATCAACATTCGGTTTACCAAGATAATATTCATCAAATGCTTCATACTGGTATGTTCCGTGCTCCTTGCTGAAATCAACATATTTGAACGGACCGGACCCGATGAATGCACCTGTTTCTAAATAATCCATCGGATTCTCAACATCCTTCCATATATGTTCCGGCAGGATCGGCATCGAGCCACCGATATCCTCCATGAAAGGCGCATACGTGCTGATCATATAGATATTTACAGTATGCTCATCAACTACCTCGGCCCGGTCAACGCTATCAAGCAGAACCCAGCCATAAGGATGTTCCTTCATGTACTCTACAGTAAAGGCGACATCATTTGCTGTTACAAGCTCTCCATCATGCCATTTAGCATTTTTGACAAGATTGAAGATATACGCTTCCTCATCAGGAATATATTCCCAATCTTCTGCCAGCAAAGGAATCAGGTCAGAGTTTTCATCTTTCCAGACAAGAGTATCAAAAATAAAATGCAATCTCAGATACCCGGGTCCTCTCCCATAAGATAGATATGGGGACGGATGCCCCCAATCACCGGTTTTATCTGCTATACGTATCTCATTTTCTGCAACAGCACATATTATAGGTGTTAACATACATGAAAATATGATAAAGGATATTATCAGTGTTTTTTTTAAATTGGTCATTTTATATCCATCCGGTTCAAATTTATTCAGGAATTGTTTCCTGTCAACTCCTCAAAACATGGAATGCAATGAACATCACCGTTTAAAAGTTTGACTCTTGTTTCCATCACTGGTTCATTGCACACAACGCAATCCAGTGATTCATGGATACGTGCTTTTTGGACTGGTTTCGGCTCCACTTGTTCGATGATCATTAGTTTGTCTTCCGGCAAATCGAGTATCTCATTACTTTTTTTGATGTGTTTTTGTGTAAATAATTCTCTTTCAGCCTCAGTTGCCGATTTGTCCCTTACTTTGGCAAAGAGATTGCGATGTTCTTCGTCTGTATCATAAGCATCTTTCTTGATGGATATTCTTAATGCTTTGTTGGTTTCACGGTTTATGAACGTATAAACCGATTTTCCAAAATCATTGAATACAAGGTTTCCTTTTCCAAACGTACATCCTGTGAGTAACTGGATAGCATCCACACCGCAAGAGTTGTTTTCAACAATTGCGACCATCTCTTCATCCCTTGCGGGTTTTCCAAGTTCACGCAGCACCACTTCAGATACCCGTATTCCAACTGCAAGCCCGGGGCACTGATGCCCGTGGAACCGGATAGATTTTTCAAGCACAGATCCCTCCACATTATCAGAGTTCATAGAATGCGATTCTTGTTGATGTTATAAATATATTGTGTTACGTATTGCATGATTGATATTATTATATGTAACAAATATATTAAACGATTAAACTGATTGTACAAAATTGAGAAACACAAGGAAAAATATGGTAACAAGTAGACTGCTACCATCATCAATTTCCTGTTTTGCTTCATCTGTTACGGCTTCCTTCCAGACTTTTTTATTCACAATATCTACTAAAAAGTCTTATCGCAGCCATACTGGCATCATTCCTTACTCCTTTCATGGGCT
>DAOUWY010000329.1 GCA_030666885.1 Methanosarcinales archaeon | reverse complement strand
GGTACTGGCATAAAGGAACAACAGTAAAGAATTGAATCCGGCCAGTAACAGGCACACAGGTCCCAGCCAGTATGACAGTACGACACCGGTCCCGAAAAGGAGCACTGAAAAGTACAATGCTGTCTTCCTGTTCACCCTGCCAGATGGGATGGGGCGCAGGGGGCGGTTTATCCTGTCTATCTGGTAATCAAAATAATCATTTATTGCATTACCTGCCCCTGTTATAAGGAACACAACAGAAAAAACAAGTACAGGTTCATATACAAGCTGCACCTGCATGGAATCAGGCATTGCCAGGAATGCTATCAGTGTGCCCACCAGGGCTGCAATACCTGCCATGGCACAATTGGCCCACCTGATCAGCTCAAAAAAATTACGAACGGAATTGAATGGCATCAGTCGCCACGTCCGGCCTCAAGCATGCGGTCAAGCGCTTTTTTTGCCTTCACCCGTACATGCCCGGGCACTGTAACGACGTGTTCGTTCTCTTCCAATGCAGTAATGATACTTTCCAGGCTGATCATTTTCATATTCGGGCATACGGCATATTCTGATACCGGATAGAAAATTTTATCCGGATTATCCTTTCTCAGCCTGTGCAGCATCCCCACCTCGGTACCTATGATAAATTCCTTACACCTGGATTCTTTTACATAATCCACCATCCCACCTGTGCTTAATACCGCGTCTGAAATGTCGATCACATCGGGTTTACATTCAGGATGCACTATGATCCCGGCATCCGGGTGTTCGTCTTTCAATAGTTTCACATCTCCTGAAAGTATCTGGTGGTGTGTGGGGCAGTATCCGTCCCAGGGTATGATCGTCTTATCTGTGTATCGCGCCGCATAAAGGGCAAGGTTCTTATCAGGTGTGAAGATCACTATATCCTCATCCAGGCTGTTCACTACCTGCACGGCATTGGAGGATGTACAGCAAATATCTGATTCTGCCTTCACTGCTGCACTGGTATTTACATAGGTCACTACTGCAGCCCCGGGATATTCGTTTTTAATATTTACCAGTTCTTCAGGTGTGATCATGGCCGCCATTGGACACTGGGATGATAATTCAGGCATCAGTACGGTCTTGTCCGGACTTAGGATGGCAGCACTTTCGGCCATGAAGTCCACGCCGCAAAATACTATGACATCGGCATCATGCTTTGCAGCCTGCTGACTCAATCCCAGGCTATCCCCGACAAAATCTGCAATATCCTGTATTTCCCCTCTCTGGTAATTGTGGGCCAGGATGACGGCATTGCACGATTCTTTTAGTTCAAGGATCTTTGTTATTAGCTCATCTTTATTTTGTTGACTCATTGAAATTACCTGTGAATTCAATATTACCATTCAATCCCTTTTATTGAGATGGGATAAAATACTTTCCAATGGATGTTATCGTTTGTCTGTCGTAACATAGGGGATAGTATCACCCTGGACTATCCTGGAAGTAAGCCACTCATTCTTCCCGGGTTGAGACCGCATTTCAGTATCTTTTACTTCAAAACGGAAAAAAATACCATGAACTTATACTCTGTAATGGAATGTTTGACATATAAGTATCATAGGCAGGTACCCTGAAGTTTTTTACATCAAGGGTGTGGAAAGGGGCTATGAACTACTCAAGCAGTATAAGACCCTGGCTCGACAGGTCGAGAAATGAAGTGGATATGGTGGCCACATTAAAGAATGAGGTTGTTCCAATTGAGGTTAAATATTCTAATGAGATTGGTAAACGCGACCTGAAGGGGCTGGTCAAGTTTTGTGAGGAATTTGATACAAAGGGGATAGTGCTGACAAAGGATTTACTGAAGGAAGAGGGGAATATTTTGTATGTACCTGCGTGGTTGTTCTTGTTGATAGCTTCGTGATTCTCATGAAGTTGGTAGTTTCTCTATTTTCATGAATCAATCAATCATAAGATTCCGCCACATATTTCTCTGGTGTGCAGATGCGGATTAAATGATTATTACACTTGTATGGGTCTAATGCAAGCAAATGACCTCTATCTCTTGTGATTATACATGATGCTTTGGCCGTCATAGCTGCTTCTATAAATTTCATATCATCTTTGCCACCTGGTTTAGGTTTTTTACATGAGGATAAATCAATCCGGTCAATTTTACTTTGTCCAATCTCTTTGATTTTATTATTATTTTTTAAATTTTTTACGTATCGATTTAAAATATCTAATGTGAATCCACCCAAACTTATTTTATTACGATATTCTTTCTTTATTTTAG
>DAOUWY010000319.1 GCA_030666885.1 Methanosarcinales archaeon | reverse complement strand
ATCAACGGCGAGGGCTTGTACACCTTCCAGGTGAAGGCGAAGGACAACGGCGAGCCTGGTGCGGACACCGATCACTTCGATATCAAGATCTTGAACGGCACCGATACCGAGGCTGATCCGTACCACAAGGCAAAGAACACGATCCCGGGCGGAAATATCCAGGTTCACACGAGTTAGGGGAGACGCAATCGAGTGATTCTCGTGCCCTGTTTTTGGTGACGGGGCACCGCCTTCTTTTTTTCGACATAACGCCCGGGATCTGGGTCATCCGGCTAAAACCCCGATTCCGCGTAGACTCAAATACATCCTCGCCACCCCTGGCTAAAGTAGGATACTTGTACAGTGCGATTCGTCCTTTCACGCATACTCCTGCGTACCGGTCATGGGTCAGGGCCGAGCAAGTGACCAGGCCTGTTTAAAAGGTGGAAAAAATCACCAAAACAATCCTAATCATTAAAACAGAAGTCCTTTAGTTTTGTAAAACATATCTCGAAAACATCAAAAACATCTAACCTGCGCATGTGTACCCGCACTTGGGTAAAACATTGATTCCAGTACCACAATTGCACTGCGTTTTAATTTTTTGCCATTTGTTCCCAACTGACATTACTTAAAATCACCCAAATCAAATACAAACAAACCTTCTTTTCTTAAACCACATTTATTTTCAACATGCTTTGCAAACAACCCGAAAAATTCATTTCGCTTGTACCGGTTCCATTTAACAAAGTCAGACTTACCTTTAAGTTTTAAAATAATCTTTCTTGCATCCACCTCTCCCAGGGACTTCCATTTGCACTCAAAAAAGAAAATCTCTTTAAATTCCTCATTCAGAGCAACCAGATCTATTTCTATATCCTTATGCCACCATCTCCCTACATGACCAAAATCAAAGGGCCGCCTATTCCAGAGAAAGTCTTTCGCAGCTTGCTCAAAAATATACCCCAAATACCTATTGTAATTATTTTTTAAGGTTTTAATAGCATCTGGTGAAGAGCGTTCTATAAGTGTTCTACTAGGGTAAATAAACCTGAACCAAAAACGGAAATAATTATCTGAAAAAGTGTATCTTGCAGTTTTTCTCATCTCTTTTTTCTCATCCACTGGGTATTCTTTTCTTATTATTCTTATTTCCTCAAGATTTTGTATATATTTTGAAATAATGCTTTTATCGATATCAGTATAATTTACGATCTCGTTCTGTTTTGTCTTTCCAAAGGAGATTGCTTTTAATATTGCAAAATAATTAGCCGGTTCCCTGAATTCTTGTTTAAGTAGTATCTCTGCCTCGCTATAGAGCAATGCGTCTCTTCTAAAGAATGCGTTTTCCATGTTTTCATAAATCGTAAGCTTGTGATCAAACTGCTTTAAATAAAGAGGTATGCCGTCCAGGCAGCAATAGGCTTTTATACAGTCAGTCATAGCATAATCAGGTAAAAACTCCCTTGCCTGAAAAAGATCAACAGGCTTTATTTCAAGTTGTGCAGTTCTTCTACCAAATAGGGGCGACTTTCTTGCGAGTAATTCTTCCATCATACCAATAGACGATCCTACTATTATCAACATGATATTGTTATTTTTATGGAGATACATGTCCCATAATTTTTGAAATTCGGAAGGTATCCCTTTGTTCTCCCTTACAAGATATGGAAACTCATCTATTACTATGATAGTTCTTTCTTTCAGGCGCTCTGAAAAACTCTTGAACAATTGAACCCAGTTTTTAAAACCCATTATTTTAAATTCGTCGTCCATTAAAAAATTAGACATCACTTCTTTCATATCATTCAAGTTGTCCATGTATTTTTTCTCTTCAGCAAGAAAATATATACCCTTCCTGCGATTGAGAAAATAAGTTACAAGTTCGGTTTTTCCAACCCTTCGCCGCCCATACATTACAAGAAACTCTGGCTTGCTACTTGCAAAGCGTTCCTCAAGGATTTCCAGTTCATTTTTTCGGTTAATGAATGTTTGTTGAAACACGATAATATTATCGTCATTCAACTATTTATATATTGCTGATAACCTCCAGTGTATCAGGTGCGGCAGCTTACAGCAGCGTCAAGGATGGACGTCCGGGCAAGTGCAGGAAGGGCAGGGCAGTGGGGTGGAGTGGAGATAGCAGGGGGCGGGAGAGTGAAAGGATAAAGGGGGGCTGGAATCTTTTAAAAAAACCGCAGATGGACGTAGTTGCACACAGATAAAAAACAATATCCCGGATACTCTCCTGCCAGGCAGTTCACTCGTTCGGGAATCCCCTATGCAGCCCGATTCCCCTGGCCATATCCAGCACATTATAATATTCCTCAATGTACACAGCCCTGTTAATATCCTCAAATT
>DAOUWY010000257.1 GCA_030666885.1 Methanosarcinales archaeon | reverse complement strand
CAGGACCGGGGACATCTGAACAAGTTCCTGGCCCGGATGAAAATGTTGAACGAAGCAGGGAAAACGATAATCCTGATAAGCCACGACATGGGTGTGCTTGCAGAATATGCGAGCAGGACTATTGTGATGAAAGACGGGGGGATATTGATAGATGCCGGTACCAGAGAGGTGTTTTCCAGGCCTGATATTCTTGGGGAGGCGTCCATAGAGCCGCATCTGCTGGCCTGGGCATGTAATGACGTGCGAAAGGGGGGCGGGATATTCCTGTGCTGCTGACTGTGGAGGAACTGGAGCGGTATGTGGTTTTTGTCGGGGGCTCCTCCTTATTTTTTATCTTTCCAATTCCACCATTTCAGTTTTTCCGGATCGGGATTTTTGTTTTCAGCAAAATAAACTGAAGAACGGCAAACATAAAGCACGCAACGGTCAACCTGGCATCCTTGATCTGCACAAATTCTAAGATACAATTCTTCAGGATCTTTGCCTTTCAAATCTGAAACATTTTCAATCCCGATATTCCAAAAGATTTGGGAAATGCTTTTCCCAACTCCTGGGATTGTTTGCAATTCTTTCAGATTACTATTCATCTAAGTAAGTGCTCCTCAAATTTTCATATCTTTAAACTTTGGGATCTCTTCAATTAGACGATCCTCCCGTTGAAATATTATTTCAACATCATCCTTTTTAATCATTGCCCAAGTTAAAACTGAGCAAGAATAGTCACCCATTTTAACTTCTTTGCTCTTGTCAACTGACATCAGACCATGCGGACGGCCTGCGCTATTTGTCAAAAGAGGTGGATGTGGATGTTTTGATCATCGGGCATTTCCACCATCAGATCATAGAGGAATCCAAGGTGCTTCTGCTCTCCTCGGGCAGTGCCATCGTGCTGGATGAACCTACTACCGGGCAGGACCGGGTACATCTGAACAAGTTCCTAGCCCGGATGAAAATGTTGAACGAGGCTGGAAAAACGAAAATCTTGATAAGCCACGACATGGGTGTGGTGGCAGAATATGCCTGCAGGACCATTGTGATGAAAAAGGGGCGGGTATTGATGGATGCCGGTATCTGGAGGTGTTTTCCAGGCCTGATGTTCTTGGGGAAGTGTCCATTGTGCCACATCTGCTGGCCAGGGCGTGTAATGATGTGCGAGGGGCGGGGGGAGATATTCCGGTGCTGCTGACTGTGGGGAAACTACAGAAATTCACGTTATGGCTGTAAACGCATACAAATGAATGCCTATTTATTCATTTTTTCGTAAACATTTTATGATATTGTGTGCTTCTGCTCGCCACGTCAAAAGGAAAATCAACGACGATCGGCAGTATTATTCCAGACAGCTTGGATGAAAACAAAGTCGGAAGGGGATTGGGATTTGTTTTTTGGCCTTGCTGCATAGGGTGAGAACTGTGCGAAAATTGTGTTTTTGTGAATATTGATATTGTTTTGGCTGAGTATAATATTAAAAGTCTACAACTCCGGATTTCTCTTTGCTCAAATCCCGGGCATCTCAGGGGTGGATATTTATTTTCATCAAAAATATGTAAAAAAAATCTTAAAAAATTGGTAAAAATGATTGATTAGACTATTGGTTCTTCTTCTTGCATGTAATCAGTTACGATCATAATTATTTTTTTGATTATATCATTACAGTTTTTATAATTTAATCTATCAATTATTTCATAACCTTCTTTTCTAATTATATCACTAATTAATGCATGTATAAATGATTGTGTTGCAGAATCAACTTTGTTAAAATCTAGAATAACTACTCGATGGTTTTTCAGGGCAGGAATTATTTCTTTTATTCTTAATTCTCTAGCAACGTCCTTATTTTCAGCAAAGTTGCCTGTTTGGGGGAATAGTTCTATTTCTTTCATATGAATCTTGGTTTTTTAAATCTCTTTTTCTTTTGTTCATTTCTACTTTTCCTATACGTTTTTTTAATTAAATCAAGAAGTTGGTCGAAAGCTTGGTGTCTGTCTAGACAAATATCAATTCCAACCGCCGTACCTTGCCAATATGGTAGATTTTCTTTTTTCGAACATTTGTCATTGAAAGGATCTGAATATAAAATTATGTTCTTATTTTTGGCTGGTGTTCGTAATAATTTATACATTGCGTCACCACTATACATAACAAAAAAATCCCTGTTTACTTTTGCTATGGATTTTATAAAAAATAAACCTGCACCAGCATTAAATTCAGTTCCACCAATATTTGTAGTAGTTCCTGTAATTCCAGGAGTTAAAGCCATCTTAATTGCGTCAATATCTGATTCAATATTATAGGATTTGCTAATTGCTTCTTTAATCCCTATTCCATTATCTACTACACCAATCCTTATAGTGTTGCTTTTATTATAATATTGTGCAGATATAATTGCATTTGAATTGGATTTTGAGTGTTCAAGAACATTTCGCACCAATTCACTTATTACATAATTAATTGGATTAACTTGCTCAGGTCCCTGGTGCAATAAAGGAATCATATCCTTAATGAAATTATTTAATTCATCCGAATTTTTAACAATAGTAATGGGTATAAAACGTCCTGATGGATCATGTTCAATTATATTTATGCCGGAATCATATCCGAGTATTTTGAATAAACCAATCCTTTCAAAATAATTTTTTGATTTTGTTTCTAAAGTCTGGATGTTTAGATTCGATTTATTTTTTGTTGATAACCACAGTGCAGAAATCATGCATAACACAATAGGGTGAACTGAAACCCATTTTTCGTTAAAAGTGATTTCAAGAGATGAACTATCATCAATGTCAATCGATTTAAAAAAAGGATCGATATTTCCTAGAAATGCACTATTTGGTAAATGGATTTTCATATTTGCTTTTAAATTGTTTTTAGTATATATATAGTTAATTATTTACCTGAATTCCAGGTAATTTTTAGTTAATATTTATGCAGTGCATTTTAGTAAACATATATATGTTTTATCAAATACCAGGATTCCAGGTAATTTTTAGTTAATATTTATGCAGTGCATTTTTGTAAATATATATATGTTTTATCAGATACCTGGATTCCCGGTAATTTTTAGTTAATATTTATATAGTGCATTTTTGTAAATATATATATGTTTTATCAGATACCTGGATTCCCGGTAATTTTTAGTTAATATTTATGCAGTGCATTTTAGTAAACATATATATGTTTTATCAAATACCTGGATTCCCGGTAATTTTTAGTTAATATTTATGCAGTGCATTTTAGTAAACATATATATGTT
>DAOUWY010000344.1 GCA_030666885.1 Methanosarcinales archaeon | reverse complement strand
CCTTCGGCAACCTTATCAACCATTTTTGGCAAATCTACCAGCCCGGCCACAGGGCCCACTGATATGCCGTGGTCCATTGGTATTATTACCATATTCCTGCTCTGCCTGTCCAATATTCGTTCTATTCTGATAGTTTTTCCTATTTCTGACATTAGTTCACCTTATCATGTTAGTGTGTGACATAGTAGCACGATTCACTATATAAAGATATCGTTTTTATTAACAAAATAAGGGTTAATATAAAATAATAAAAGGTTGTAACCTAATGCCCAGTAGCGGAAATTTCTTTCCGTGAAAAAAGAAACGAAGGCCCTGTAAACTTTCATCAATCATTCTCTTAGGTTTTGTTGATCTGGTTTACAGGACTTCCACATTATTGCTATTTTAAATGCCCACTTATATCGAAATTTGGGAAAATTTACTTTATAGGTGGGACCTTTTTAGCTTTTCTAGCATGGAGCTGCTCATTGAACTTTTTTAGCCTATCTGTTTCCTCTTTAGAAACTTTGTCTGCCATTTTATTCACCTCTTATTCAATGTGTTCTGCCTGTCAGTACTCATTGCAGGCACATAAGCACATTTAGAATTTTCGCCCAGTTCTGTATTTAGTCCTGAAAGCGAAACTAATATTAAGTTTCAACTAATTGTACATAAATATATGTGATAAATGCCAGGATGTTTTGGCCACCCTAATAAAATAATAAATTCCACATTCAATCGCCCAGCATCTCGCTGAAATTCAATTGCCTGGTATCATTTTTAACCTGGAAGAAATCACTTGCGGTCCTGGTGACCTGTTCCCTGTATTCAGGCAGTGTATATACCCCCAGTCTCCAGTTATCCATATGCGCCTGCTCCAGGTTTCGTACTATGGGTGATGCCTCGTCCAGCCGGACCATCCTGCCGTTGAACACGATATCGGCCTTCATTTCAGTCATGTCCGGCATCCCGGGTATGTCCACCATCACATACCCGGCAGGTACGCCCGCTTCTCCGGCCAGTTCCTGCTCAAGTCGTGTTGGGGTGTTCCGGTAACGCTCCACCACTTCCCTGTTTACCGATGCCAGACTGGCATATAATGAGCGCTTAAAGAGTTTACGTTCCCGTATTCTTAACATTAGCTCGGTAGCATAGCCGCCAGCATCCATTAACACGGCTTCCAGCATGCCGTCATCCATGGATTGCAGCCCGGCAGTGTCCAGTGCCCCTTCGGAAATGGCAGCCTGGCAGGCTCGCAGCAACATGGTCTCTGCAATCCTGCTGACATGATGGAAATATACCGTAGGATGCATGAAGAACCTGGACACCAATAAGCTTTCGCAAGCTTGCAGGCCCCCTGGTTCGATTACGAATTTTCCTTCATGGAATTTAAGGGAATGAATGAGTCTTTCAAGGTCGATGACGCCATAGGCCACACCAGTATAATGGGCATCACGTACCAGGTAATCCATACGGTCCATGTCTATCTCGCTATTTAGCACACTGCCTATTTTGGTCTCACCCCTGATGTGGGCGGTGATGCCGGACGGCCTGATCGAGAACTCATCCAGTATGGCTGCAAGTTCAGGCTGCCTGAGTATGTGGGATATCTCATCATGCCCGCGTCTGGTATATTGCCTGAGCAGGTCCTCAGTGACATGTGAGAATGGACCGTGCCCGATATCGTGCAACAGTGCAGCGACCCTGATCTCATCGGGTGTGTCATGGTCAATGTGCTCAAGTAGCTGGCATGTCAGGTAATACGTGCCCAGGGAGTGCTCGAACCTTGTATGGTTAGCTCCCGGATAGACCAGGTGCGACAGGCCGAGCTGCCGGATCCTGCGCAGCCGCTGCATCTGGGGTGTATCGATAATTGCCAGTGCCAGTTCATCCAGTTCGATATAACCGTGAATGGGATCCCGCACTACCTTCATGGTTAAGGAATTATATTTAAAGGAGATAAACATATGGCAGTTTATATGCATAAACAAGGAAAGTGATGCTTTTTTGCGGGTTCATTACAGGTTGAAAGAGACTATCGTAACACTGGGCGCAGAT
>DAOUWY010000210.1 GCA_030666885.1 Methanosarcinales archaeon | reverse complement strand
TTGTGCTACTGTGCTGTTGTGCACCTGCCTATTCCGATAATGATACAGACATCCTGTAAATACAGTAATATTTGTTCACATGATGGGTTATATTTCTGTTATAGCATCAAGACTGATAATTATGCATCAGTACCATGACCTTCATATCATTGTGCTAGCTGTTCCATTTTTCCCACATTACGATCTCATCAAGGTTTTTTCGTGGTGTAGGCTGTGGAATAGTTGATGGATACCCAATAGGTAGAAGAGAAACCACTTGCACATTATCCGGTATCTCTAATATTTCTTTGACCTTTTTTTCATCGAATGCACCGATCCAGCAAGTGCCAAGTCCTTCTTCAACAGCCTGAAGTGTCATATGATCCACAGCAATTGCAGTATCAATGGGATAAGCCAGCTGGCCGCATGACATCACATATTCCTTTTCAACAGAACAGGCTGCTATTACAATTGGTGCCTCAGCCACAAATCTTTGGTTGCCTGCAGCCATGCAAAGTAATTTTCGTATATGTACATCTCTGATTATGATAAATCTACGCTCCTGACGATTTCCGGCAGAAGGAGAAAGTCTACCTGATTCAAGCACTCTCAATAATTTATCATCTTCCACCTCACGGGAATCATATGCCCGAATACTTCGTCTCGATTGTATCGCTTTTAGCACATCCACAATATATTTACTCCTTTATTTTTTTAACGTACATGTTCTTCCTGCCACCACATCAATATTAATAATATTGTCTCCTTCCACCCTATGCGCTGCCATTCCTTGAAAACCCGAGGGGCATTTACTTCTATCAATATCACTTCTTTTTGAAGCCCATCTGAGTAGGGGCAATATAGCCTTCCTGAGTTCGATGCCATCATTGGTCAGAGAATATTCGACCCTTGGTGGGATCTCTGCAAAAGATTCCCTTTCTAATAACCGCTCTTTTTCCAGCCTTTTCAGAGTATTAGAAAGCGCTTTGGGACTTATCCCGTTCAGGTTCTCCATAAGCTGGTTGAACCTGAGTATTCCATGATTTCCAATGTCATTGACAATAAGTAAAGCCCATTTTTTGCTTATAGTATCGATAATGCCTTCCAGGGGGCACAAGCAAAGTTGATTACTATCATTTTTCATAATAACTATATTACTATAAACTTTATAGTTTAAATACTTTTGATTTTATATTTAAGAACGGAGATGAACAATAATGTGTCAAGATAAATATCTAAAAATGTGTCCCGGTCATAGTGGATTGGGCATGCATCCCGGACATAGTGGAATGGGTATACATCAAGGAGATTGTGGGTGCGGATGCCATGGCGGCTTTGGCAGGCATCTTATGACAAAACAGGAAAAAATAGAAAAATTAGAGGAATACCAGCAACAATTAGAACTTGAAATTCAGGCTGTCAAAGAACAAATTGAGTTCCTGAAAGGTAAATAGTGCCGGAAATCCCGCATCAATTGTCGATAACAGGCTGATACCAGCCTGGCATTATATTTTCAATCGTTCCACTACCTCGCCGTTTTCTATGTGCGAATCCATTATTTCTTCCACATCTCCGGGACTGACTTTGCCATACCAGACCCCTTCCGGGTAAATAAGAACTATTGGACCTTCTTCACAATTTGCAAAGCAACCGGTATTTGTTAACATCACTTCATCCTCTAATTCCCTGTCCTCTATCTCTTCCATAAATTTAGCCAGTATCTGGATAGAATCCTTTTTCATACAGACTCCCTGCTGCTGTCCGTTTATTCTTGAGCTGGAACAAACAAATATATGGTGATCTGGTTTTTCCATTTTATGTACCTCTTATAGTGATCTTATGTCATTTTGCATTACATGTCCTCAAATGCATGTTTATTAGCTGCAATACTTCAGTGCATTTTAATTGAACCATTGTTCTTTTATATTATACACCGATAGTCATAGTACTATTTGATATTATTTAAAATTTTTCATTACCATAAGTTTTTATATGTTCTGGCAGTAAAATTGAATATATTCACTTATGATTAGAAAGAAAAAAACAGGATGTGCCAAAAGTTGCAATGGCACACCTAACCGTAGTAGAGCTGTGGGGTATTGTTATTAAGATCATACCGGTCATATTTCGTCTTCTACTAATTGGGACATATTTGCAATTTTGGCCCTTCCATCTCCTTTGCTTCCAGTATAGTATTTGTGATCCTGTCTATTAATTCCATTGCCCCCCTGTAACCTACCATTAGCAGTCTCTGGGCCCCAACCCTGTCATGAATGGGCATACCTACCCTTACCAGAGGTATGTTCTGTGCTTTTGAGATATATTTCCCATTTGAATCCCCTATAAGTAAGTCCGGGCCGGTGCTCCTGATCGCATCATTGAAAGTATCGAAATCCACACCATCTAATATGGTTGTCTCGCAATCTGGGTGCATCTCTTCAATAAGGGATTCTACACCCCCCCGGAAATTCGGGCTCTTGCTGCCTGATACAACTAAAACAGGATACATCCCCACTTCAAGCATAAGTGAAACAATACCTGCTACCGTATCAGGGTCGCCATATACGGCTGTGCGTACACCATACAGGTATTTATGTACGTCCACCATGGCATCCAGCAGCCGCCCCCGTTCATTCTGGTATTTTTCAGGTATCCGGTACCCTGATATCCCGGATAGTGTTTCAAAGAATGTGTCTGTGTTCCCAAGACCTATGGGCATTGGCACATGAAGTCCTGGCACACCATAGGTATCAGCCAAGTATTCAACAGCCGGGTTATGATCGATCAATCCCATACCCACAGAAGCATTGCTGTTCACCATATCTGCAATATCAGTAATCGAGGTGCCGCCATTGGCAATTTTTGGCAGGTCATTTTGCATTGGTGCATCAAAGGTATCAGATATATCGGGCAGGAGGATATATGGTCCCGATATATCTGATGTAATCTGCTTGATCTCACGACTATCTGCAGGAGATAAATGCTCTGTAGGAATAATATTGACCTTTCCATTGGGTGTTTTTTCGGTCCCGCCAGGAGTAATGTGCCTGATAATCGCATCAACGGATTTGATGTACCCGCTGATATGGCTTTCATTATAACTGGGTGTGGATACAGGAATGATCTGGATATCCCTTGTAAGATCATCCCCGATACCTGCTTCCTCTTTGAACTCATTTATTATATTTGGAACATCATCTCCAATGGTCTCGGCCATACAGGTAGTAGCAACACCTACCACTTTTGGGTTGTACCTTTCGATCACGTTCTTCAATCCCTTTTTCAGGTTCTCACTGCCCCCGTACACAGCGCCTCTCTCGCTAAGTGAACTGGAAGCAATATCCACAGGCTCCCGGAAATGATGGGCCAGATGCAGCCGCATATAAGTACTGCATCCCTGGGAACCGTGCATCAGCACCATGGAGTTTTCCACACCCTTAAATGCCAGTACGCTGCCCATTGGCTGGCACATCACACATGGGTTCACAGTAACGAAGTTCCGGTTAGTCATACCAGCACCTCCAATTCACAGGAGGCCTTCACTTGTTCCATCATTACAGTATCATATGAATTATTATCCTCTCTCACTTTTTGTCTCACTGCTTTCCACACAGGACTGTCAATGGAAGCATAGATCTCCCTGGCAAAATTAACAAACCCATCATACCCTTCAAACTCTACTGTACGGTCATGGTTGAAATCGCAAAATGCCACTCCTAACTTATAGGCGATGAAGCGCTCTTTCACACCAGCGACCATCAGGTCTGCTTCCTTTTTCACAAGCAGTTCTGCCAGCTCCAGCGGGTTGGCATCGTCTACTATTACGGTCCCGTCCCTGACCGAATAGCTGATCTGCTCATAATCGGCCCGCTTACCAGTCTGGGTACCTATGATGACTACTTCCATGCCCAGCTCCCTGAATCCTTTGATAAGTGATAATGCTTTTGCAGCACCTCCCATATAGATAGCTGCCTTCTTACCTCTCAGCCTTTCACGTATATTTGATATCTCGGGCATGATCCTGTTAGTCTCTTCTATTATAATGTCTTCAGCGATCTGCTTCATCTCATCAGACCCAAAGAATTCTGCGGTCTGTCTGAGAACAATGCTCAAATCTTCCATGCTAAAGAAGCTGATCTTGAAAAATGGTATACCATATTCTTCTTGCATCCACTTGGCAAGATATGTCATGGAACCACTGCACTGTACCAGGTTCAGGTGTGCACCATGGACCTGTGATATGGTATGGGCGGTGGAATCCCCTGTCATGGAAACCATTACCTGGATACCCATCCTCTCAAACAGG
>DAOUWY010000130.1 GCA_030666885.1 Methanosarcinales archaeon | reverse complement strand
GTAGCACCGTCCACAAATTCGAAGATCTTCACAAAACCAGTGTTCTCTATCTGGAGATTGCCGCCATATAACATATTGTATAATGCCTTGCATCTCTGCTCCTCGTTGCCGCCATGGGCATAGGGATTAGCCTGGGATTCATGAACCAACCGGTATGGAGGTTTCATATAATCCAATAGAACATAAGTGGTTAATATAAAATAAGGCGATAAATTTTAAAGAACAAAATGCAGATAAATACGGATGAACGCAGATTTATTATCAGATAGTATGAATAAATTTAGATAAGTTATTTATAGGCAAACCATAAGTTATTTATTTACGGATCGAATTATTTTTTTAATTTTCTTTGGGAAATAACGGACTGATCTCAAATTTGCCTCTATGGGCCCTTCCCATCCCTTGAATTTATCAGTGTCCTCATCAATAAGCTTAAGGAGATCATCTTCATCTTTTGCTTCGTATTTCTTAGGTTCCATAATGATTATTTCGCTTTGTTATCATATATCTCTTTGTATTCGGGAGCCATCCTTGCACTAAATACCTTAAGTCTGTTATTTTCTAATGGTACTGCGATAACCATTATAAGTCTACCGAACGCCTCACCAATAACCTGATAGCGTAACTCTTTGTTGAAATATATCTTTCTTTTATAAATTTTTCCTTTGAAAACGTGTTCAATTTCATAATCTTTAATCCCATGTTTGAAAGCATGCTTGTCAAATTCTAGGTCCAGGTTCTTCCAATTAACCATGATTCAAGTGCCTCAACGTTCCAGATATTTAAATGTTGTACATGATCAGAGAGGTAGACCTGAAAATCCAGAATCTACCTAACCATAGCCGGTTTTTGTAACAGTCACACCATATCCACAGTAACTATCCCGCCGTCCAATATATCCTGTTCTGCAACATCCACGGTCTTTGATACATCCCCCGCAGTGATGGTATATGGCCCGGTGGGCCTGGTATCAAATTGTGTCTCATCCGGTATGGGTCCCATTGTGGAATATGGCACCTCAAAGCTATATGTACCATTCTTTGCAATGGTGGTCTGGGTATAGGTGAACAACCGGGCCTGATTGGTCATGATATTGCCGGATATCTTAACCACAGTGCCGTCAGGTGCTGTTCCGGTAATAGTAGCACCGTCCACAAATTCGAAGATCTTCACAAAACCAGTGTTCTCTATCTGGAGATTGCCGCCATATAACATATTGTATAATGCCTTGCATCTCTGCTCCCCGTTGCCCCCGCGGGCATAGGGGTTGGCCTGGGATTCATGTACCAGCCTGTAATGCTTTAGCTCGTCCCCGTCAAAAATGTGCAGCCGTCCTTCCATGCTGGTGTACCAGTACTGCTTGAAAATTAGTTGTTCCTGTCCGGATATTACAGCCCACGTTTGGTATTCGTTCCGTTCGTGCCCGTCCCAGACGCCCATTACATCCAGAATAGCATAGGCCATGTAGGCATTACTGACAATGTACCGGGAACCGGGTTTATCATTAATACCCAGATTCCACAGCACCTCATCGGCGGCGTCTTCTGACTGGGCTGTGAAGAAGGTGGATGCACCGGGAGCATGATTGGTCCCGCCGCCGATACCTGCCTGGAAGGGGTTGGCATTGGGTATGCGTTGGCCGAAGTATGTGATGACATGGCCGTAGTCCCACCAGGACATAACGCCGTAGGCGGACTCAGGGTACTGGAACTTTTCACCTGCCGATGGGCGGTCGTATATTGCATCGAAGTCCAGGCCCGGGTCGGGAGTGTTGTAGCGCATCCAGGTGAGGGATTCGTGCCACTGGTAATAGTCGGAACTGGTGGTACCGCCAGCTGTAGAGCGTGATGCGATAGTGAAGTTGGGCAGGAATACTACCATGATCACTATAACGACAACGAGGGCGGAGAGTAGGTGGCGGGTCAGGTCTGAGGTAAGGAATTCCTGGAGGGAGTTGGGGGATGAGACCTGGTTCCTGAATTTTTGGGATAGGTCCTTCAAGCCTGTAATGTCGAGAATTCCTATGCCGATGAAGGCTGATAGTATGGCCACGTTGACTGAGTAGTAATAGAACCAGCGGTTCTGGGCTGTTGTGAGGGCAAACATGGTGATGCACCATATAAGGAACATGGCTTTCTCTGGTTCCCATTTGCGGAATATGAGTAGGGCTCCTATAGCTACCATGGCGAGCAGGGCGAGGTAATAGGTTGATACGAACTCAAATATGCCGGGATAGCTGCCGCCGAAGTTGTTGGGGTAGCTGGCATAGCCGAATATCATCTGGTGGGTGGGTGGAGATGCTTCGGCAATAGTAAGATAACCGCCCTCTCGGGACTGGAAAATGGTGAAAAAAGTGGTGAAGCTTGAGAATACCTGAGGGACGAAGAGTTTGGCAATTATCAAACCAATAGCATATATGGAAGCAATGGAAACGGGATAATAGATTACTGGCATCATTTTTTCGCGCATTTTTATAGATAATATACCTAATAGTAAGAAAAAAATTGCGCTACCAGCTGTGATTAAAATATGGAGATATGAATACCGGGAAGAGGTAAATGAATTTTCAGGATCGACAAAGAATAAAACAATAGGAAATGCAGCTAAGAATGTTATTACACTTACAAAGCACAGCCCTTCAACAGACCTGCCATGCATGTGGTCAATAATATACTGCAATATAATGAATATTGCAACAATACCTCCAAAGAATACCCCGCTGGACCACTGGAGCATATATAATCCAAAAGCAATTCCGGCAACGAATGAAATGACTCCTGGAAGCTTTAGTTTATTCCAGTTTTTATTCAGGACGTCGGCCAGTGAAATATCCTTTCCTTTTACTGATCTTATTGCCATGATAAAGAACATGAGGAACAAAGTACTGAAGAACACCTCGCCCACATGGTGGTCAGTAAATCCCATAACAGAACGGTTCAGGAACTGGCCAGGCATAACTGCAACAATAAAAGCAGATAACAGGCCGACACGTCTGTCAAAGACCCACTTGCCTATGAAATATACCGGAAATACCATTAATGCCCCGAATATCCCTGGGAAATATGCACCTATTGTTCTAGTCAGTTCAAGACTGGGTGACCCAGCACCTAATATTAATGATGTAATGGCAATCATGTATGTCCATAGTGGGCCGAAGTGGAAGACCTGACCATTAGGATATAATGTAAATGCTTCAAACCAGATTTTATGCGGAAAATTTTCAATGAGATTTTCTACAAGGCGCATATGGAATACGGCATCGTCAGAGGCAAATCCTACTATACCGCCCCTGAATACCGCGTCATACGGGAGTCCTGTACGAATATACAGGCTAAGTGCGAATATAAATAAAACAAATGCAGTATAAATTGAAAAACTGTTTTTAAACAGATTTAAAATATTATCAGTTGATTTTGAATCGGACATATCATCGGTGTTTTCGGTCAATTGCAATTCCTCATATTGTAATTAAGAAATATAACTATAATAGCTTCTTATTATAATAGAAATGTAAATAAATGTTTTGAATGGATCCTATTGATTTTTGGAATATATAAAATGATTTAGGAGATATTACATCGAAATAAACATTATTGACACCCTACGTTTCTGAAAGTAATAATTGAAAGTAATAATTGAAAATAATGTAGGGAAGGTTATATTAACATCGTCATCTGTGATTTATGGAAATAATCATGCAGTAGCTCAAACAGAAGATATGAGTTTAATCGGTTCATTGATCATTCTTGTGTTCAAAGATAACTTTCTTCCTGTAAGAAAGATACATGACCAGGCGTTTTCCAAAATTAACTAAATATCTAACATTCCTCCCTCCAATAATAAAATTTAAAAACGGATAGCAAATAGCCCAGGTCAAAGATATGATCCAGGGTATCGTGATCACCCTCAATCGATTGTTTTTGCGTGCTTTGGCAGTTTCTTTAACCAACCTTATGCAATTGGTAGTAATTCCTCCGGTTTGCATTCCTGCAACAATCAATTCATCTATAAAATAAGCATCTCCGCCCTCCTTAAACGCCCTAATTAGTAATTCATAATCTCCTGCGATTTTGAAAGATTCATCAAACCTTCCGAAGAGTTCAAAGAGGCTGCGATGGTGAAACATCCCTTGATGCGTAAATGTGCAGATTCCATCTATGATGATGCTTCTCCATGTGTACTCCCATGAAAAACCATCAACACAACCTATCTCATCATCTTCTGTTACTCTTGCAACCTGTCCATACACCATACGTATATCCTGTGATTCCGCCTTGATCATGTATGGCACCATCTCTTCCAATACACTTTTATTCCAAAGATAGTCGTCAGATCCCAAGAAGCATATCCAATCTCCACTGGCATGACCCAGTGCCTTATTCCATGCATGATAGATTCCGTTATCCGGCTCTGATTGCCAGTAAGTGATTTTATCTTGATTGGATCTTATAATTTCTACCGTACCATCTGTAGAACCTCCATCAATGATGATAAGCTCTTTATTGGGATAAGTCTGATCAGATACACTATCGATACAACGCTGTAAGGTTTTGGCACCGTTATACACAGCTACAATTACGGATATTAAGGGTTTTGAGAACATTTTAATTCGTTGCTGGAATTTATATATATATATATATTAAATCTCTGTTAAATAGAGACCATTTCATACGTGATCGGTTAAGTGATGAATCATGATAACAAAATAGATAATTGACAGATATCAAATATATTCAGGTCTTTTGTTTATCGGTAAAATTGTAAGAAGAAGAGGATTCCAAAACCATGACCCTGTCTTTTATTTCGGTTAATTCAGATTCTATTTTTAAAATTTTCGTATCAAAGTAAGTATTAAAGTCATCCCTCAGGGAATGGATCTCAGAAGTTATTTCTATTCTGCTCTGATCTACTTTGTCACTTACCTGATCTACTTTGTTACCTACTTGATCTACTTTATCACCTATTCGGTCGATTTTATCACCAAGGTTATTAAAACCATCTTTGGTAATAGTAATAAGCTCTTTAAATAAATCCACAGCATTATCCAGTCTTTCATCAGTTTCTCCTTCACCGACAACCTTATTAAAACCTTCATATTCCTCTGAAGGAGTGGAATATTCCTGCTCGATATTAATTACATTAATAAGACTATTTGAGATATTTATATCCTTGATTAGCTTATCCAGATCTGATTGCTCCCCCTGTACTATGATCTTTACCCTGCCATCAGGAAGGTTTTGAATTAATCCCTTAACACCTAAAGTTCTTGCGACAGATATGACTTTTGCCCTGTAACCAACACGCTGGATATTACCTGAAATATAGAGAATAACTTTTTTCATCTAAAACCATTCTATATTTGAACTATTATATAGGTTTCTAATGACTATAGGAGAATTTTTAATTAGTTTAATTTTTACTTGCATACCACTCATATGCCTGCCTGACTCCATCTCTCAATGAGATCCTCGCATTCCACCCAAGCTCCCGCAACCTGCTGACATCCAGCAATTTCTGCGGCGTCCCATCTGGCTTTGTGGTATCGTACACGATTTCCCCACTGTATCCCACGATCTCCCCGATTAATTCAGCCAGCTCCCGAATCGTAATATCCTCTCCGAGCCCGATATTTACAAACTCCCCAATATCCGGGGCATCATAGTTCTCCATAAGGTACACGCAGGCATCCGCCATATCATCCACATGCAGAAATTCCCGCCTGGGCGCCCCAGTGCCCCACACAACGACCTGCGGTGCATTGTTCAGCTTTGCCTCATGGAACTTGCGTATGAGCGCAGCCATGACATGGGATGTTTCAAAGTCATAGTTGTCACCCGGTCCATAGAGGTTGGTTGGCATGACCGAGATGAAGTTCGTCCCATACTGCTGGTTGTAATGCTTGCACATCCGTATCCCTGCAATCTTAGCCACAGCATATGCCTCATTGGTAACCTCAAGTTCACCTGTCAGCAGGTATTCTTCTTTTAGCGGCTGCGGCGCAAGTCCGGGGTATATGCATGATGAGC
>DAOUWY010000314.1 GCA_030666885.1 Methanosarcinales archaeon | reverse complement strand
TATTCCACAATGGGACCCATACCGGATGAGACACAATTTGATACCAGGCCCACCGGGCCATATACCATCACTGCGGGGGATGTATCAAAGACCGTGGATGTTGCAGAACAGGATGTATTGGACGGCGGGATAGTTACTGTGGACATGGTGTGACTGTTACAAAAATCGGATATGGTTAGGTAGATCCTGGATTTTCAGGTCTACCTACCCGACCATGTATAATATTTACTAAAAAATGCTCGAGCATCAACTGTTGCCATCAGCTTCTAACCTTCTCCTGCCGCCCCATTTTCCCCCCACTCTGCCGGGGTGCCTCATTCGATCTGTTCCGCCTGCTCTTGTGGTGTGGGGGCTGGTAGGCGCTTTTTGATTAATCCGGGTGGTCTGTTCACAGTGGATGATTTTGTGTTTGTATGGGTGTAGTTGCCAGAAAAAATATAATTATAATATTATTTAATTTGACCAATATAATCAGCAACGAACTGGTACCAACTGATACGAACTCAGAGTTCGTACGAGTTCGTTTTGAGTTCGTTGCCATTTATTTCTCAATCCCTGCCACCATACCCCCCACCATACCCCTGCCACCACAGCCCGCCAGGGCGGCAGGTGGCAGCCAACCTTGTGGATTTGTGTGAATTTAGAACCAGAGGACCAGAGTGCACAGAGCATATTAAGGGTACAGAAAGTCGGGAAATATTTCTTATGTACATTTGCTGCGATCTCAGATGTGAATTATTTGCGCCATAAGAAATGAAACTCCTTACACCAGAGCTGTAAGGTATCTCATGTCTAAAGCGATTGAAGTTGCATTGGCCATACCTTGACCCAACCATAGCAGAGCTGCATGGGTATAACGATTAAGATTAAAATGTCTCTGTTTTTCAGGGGAAATGATTAAATATAGATACGATATTATGAAATAAATATAGAAAATTGTTATTAAATAGAACTTTAGAGGTGTATAGTAAGATGGAAAATTATTCAAACATATCAATTATTGAAGAACTCGAAAAGATATATTCCTTAACTGAAGGTCTCAATGATCAAGTAATCCTTCAAGATCATTCGGAAAATCTTGAGACTTTTTTTCAACGACTTGACTATCTAAGCGCACTTGAGATAGACGACCTGTTTGCAAAGGATATCGTCTGCAAACTTAAACCTGATTGTGCACTTGAATCAATTGTCAGGTTTCGGAATCTATACAGTTTACGGCTCGAAACCGAAAACGCATATTCAATACTGGCTAGCAGCCAACCATGGGAAGTACTTGAAAAATTTACCCATTACTCGAATTATATCCAGCTGGCACGAAGTGAATATCAAGGGTCCGGACTTAAACCTGGTGATACTGTTGTGTTTCTTGGAAGCGGACCTCTGCCCCTGTCACTTATCATTATGTGCCATCAAAACGGGCTTAAAGGAGTCGGGATTGAACAGGAACCTGATAGAGCTAAACTCTCAAGAAAGGTGGTGGAAAAACTTGGTCTTTCCGACCAGATAGAGATAAAAACCGGAAACCACTTTAGCTTACCGCTTCAAAGCAAATATGAACTTCTGATGGTAGCCGCAGCAGCCGAGCCTAAAAAAGAGATATTTGATTATCTGGCAAGGGTGCTGCCTGCGAGAATGAGACTATCCTACCGTATCTATGAAAAGGGATTGCGAAGAGTACTGGAAACAGGTTTTCAATTTGAACTGCCGGGACAGTTCAAAGAATTTCACCGGATTAGACCAAAACCGCCAGTCAACAATACTGTTGTATTTATCACCAAAGATGCCAGTTGATCTGCCGGTAAATAATCATCCTATTCTATTTAACTGTAAATTCAAAATATCAAAACACTGGTAACTATGTAACCATCTGTTAATCACAACAACTTTTAAAGAAAGTAGTATTTGATGTTATATTTGATAAATTCGAAGTGTGTGTGATAACAATAACTTTATAATATGTAATACGTATGCAGTAAATGATCGTATTAAAATGATCGCATTTAAATGATTGTACATAAAATCATTTGCAATAGGAGGAATTCGATTGAAGAAAAGTATACAAACATATGTTTTTATGATATTGCTTATGCTGTGCTCTATTAGCATGGCAAGTGCACACTTTACTATGGTATTTCCGAGTGATAGCGAAAATACCATATGGGACGTAACGCCTGAAGATTATATTGCAGATCTGGGAGATACAAAGACAGTATATATGATGTGGGGACACCCATACGAGCATATATTATTTGACATGGCTACTGTACCTGACGTTTCTGTCATGAAACCAGACGGCACTGTTGAGCAACTTATAACTGAAGAGATTACGGTTGACGGGATGAACGAAGATGGAGAACTTGCGACATTCAAAGCCTACAAAGCATCGTTCACTGTTGACCAACATGGCGATACTGTTGTATTTGTCAAATATGAAGATGACGGTGAGAATCTTATAGACTACACCAAAGCCGTCATCCACTGCGGTGAAGAGATGTGGGACGGCTGGGATGCAGAGGTAGGACAGCAGAC